>CACXDQ010000285.1 GCA_902766475.1 uncultured Eubacteriales bacterium | reverse complement strand
TTTACAGAAACGCCGCATGACGAAGTTTATACAAGCCGAAAAAATTATTTGGGACGTTTAGCGCCGTATTTACTTCTCGCCTGTCTTCTCTTTGCAACGCCGGCGGTATCGAGAGAACCACGGATTATGTGATAACGAACACCGGGCAGATCTCTGACCCTGCCGCCACGGATAAGTACGGAGCTGTGTTCCTGAAGGTTGTGACCTTCGCCGGGAATGTAGATCGTACCTTCCTGCTTGTTGGTAAGACGAACTCTTGCGATTTTACGAAGAGCCGAGTTAGGCTTTTTGGGGGAAGTGGTAGTAACCGAAAGGCAAACGCCTCTCTTCTGCGGACAATTTCCGAGAATGGGAGCTTTACTCTTTTCCTTCGCCGTAACTCTGCCTTGCTTAATAAGCTGGTTGATAGTTGGCATTTTTTACCTCCTTATATTGATGGAATATTCTGAAAACGGACCCTAACCCGTTTAAAGAAAGCGAAATAAGCCGTACAGCGCCTTGATTTTGGGCATAATACCCCTAAGGCGATACCATACTGCTTAAATTATAAACGAAACAAAACACTTTTGTCAAGATTTTGAAAGGGGTTTTTACATATTTTTATACATTTTGTCAATAATTTTGTCTTAAAAAGAGTTTTCGGGGCAATTTTATGTCCGCAACACGCCGTTACGACAATAATATAATATATATAGCTATATATAGCGTTACAAAATTGCGGCGGCTTGCTTTCTTGCAAGCCGCCGCAAAAAACGGAGTAATAACGCCCGTTTAAAGGCTTAACATTATATCGCTTATGGCGAAAAAAGTCAGATAATCGACTTATAGCCCCTTATTTCCCGTTTTTGTATATCGAATTACCGTAAGCGTCCATTGCGACGACGACGGGGAAATCGACCACTTCGAGCCTATATACCGCCTCGCTTAAAAGGTCGGGAAAAGCAATACACTCGCTCTTTTTGATCGCCTTGCCGTAAAGTGCGCCCGCACCGCCCACCGCCGCAAAGTAGCAACAGCGATTTTTGACGAGAGCGCTCTTTACCTCTTCGCTCATCTCGCCCTTACCTATTGCCGAATTTAGCCCGAGGTCATAAAGACGGGGTGCAAAGACGTTCATTCTTGCGGAAGTGGTAGGTCCGCAACTTCCGCTCGCCATTCCGGGTTTTGCCGGGCACGGCCCTGCGTAATATATCGTTGCGCCCTCTATATCGAACGGGAGCTTTTCACCCCTATCCAAACACTCGAAAATTCTTCTGTGAGCGCAATCTCTCGCCGTTAAAATCACTCCCGACAAAAGCACGGGGTCGCCTGCGTGCAAGCTTAAAATATCCTCTTTCGTGAGGGGTAAATTGAGTTTTTTCATATCAGATCTCCCCCTTTTCGCACCTTATGCAATGGCATTGGATATTGACGGCGACGGGAAGCCCGGCGATATGCGTGGGGGCGACCTCGCACGAAACGCCGAGGGCGGTAACCTTGCCGCCGAAGCCCTGTGCGCCTATGCCGAGTTCGTTTATTCTTTTAAGCGCCTCACGCTCTATTTTGCGTATATCCTCACGCTCGTTTTCATATCCGACGTCCTTTAAAAGCGCCTTTTTTGCGAGAAATGCACTCGTATCGAAATTTCCGCCTATACCCACGCCGACGTACACGGGCGGACACGGACGGGAGCCTGCCTTTCTCACCGTTTCGACAATGCTGTCTATAATGCCCTCGACGCCTTGCGACGGGGTAAGCATATAATGTGCGCTCATGTTCTCGCTGCCGAATCCCTTGGGCAAAAAGGTTATCCTCACCTTGTCGCCGCCGACAATTTCGGTGTGGATCGCCGCCGGGGTATTGTCGCCCGTATTTACCCTCGTTATGGGATCGCATACGGACTTGCGGAAATAGCCGTCTTTATAAGCTCTCCTCACGCCCTCGTTTATTGCGTCCGACAAAAGCTCGCCCACGAAGTGAACGTCTTGCCCTATCTCCATGATCACGACCGCCATGCCCGTATCCTGGCAGACGGGCATCTTCTCTTTAAAAGCCACGTCCTTGTTTTCGAGAATGGTTTCGAGGGCGAATTTCGCCGCCCCCTCTTCTATATCGCACGCTTTTTTTAAAGCGGCGGCGCACGGCTCAGTCATCTTGACGCCCGCCTTCAATGCGAGCGAATAGACCAATTCTTCAATCTGTTTAGTGTCAATAATTCTCATTTTATCCTCAAAAATCAAATATGAACGTAAATTAGTTCCCTACTGTTAAAAAGCCTCGGAACGGGCTTTACGGTATTTGCAAGCCCCGCCCCGACAACGAGTTTTCCGTCGTAAACGCCCCGTGTATATTTTGGCAAAACGCCCTGCCCCGGCGCAAACAACCCTCGCCCGAAAAGGCGTATCTGTCCGCCGTGCGCATGCCCGGAAAAGATGAGGTCGACGGCAGCGTCTTTGAGAAATTCGGGGTAATATTCGGGGTGGTGGCAGAGTAAAATTTTAAAGCCTTTTAAGGCGCAAAACCTCTTCACCCAAGCCATTCCGCCGATTTTTGCGGCGGTTATCCTCTTACCGTCGTCATCGTCAAGCTTATTTCTGTACTCGAACGAGGTAAGCCCTCCGAAATTTATCCCCGAAATATTAGCCGACGAATTGTTTAAAAGAACGGCGCCCGTCTTTTTGATATCCGACGTTTCGCCGCCGCACATAAATTTCTCGTGATTGCCGAGAGAAACGACCGTCGACGCAATTTTCGGGCAATTTTCCAACAACTTCATTGCGTTGGGCGATTTTTTGAGCCTGTCTTTATGCACGAAGTCGCCCACGATGCAAATCACGTCCGGGCGGCGTGCGCTTAAACTTTTTAAAATTCCGCTCGGCTCGCTGTCGTGAAGGTCGGTTATCACGGCGACGAGCTTATTCATCCCCTTGTTTAAATTATACTCGGTGATTTTCATACTTTAAATGATACATTTTTTACTTAAATTTGTCAAGCGACTGACTTTATTTACCTCAACCGCCTTTAAATAATTGAAAAATTTTTGATTATATGTTAAAATAGTTTATAATAAGAATATAAGAGGTCTGTTTATGGATATGGAAATTCAGTCCACCAACTTTATAGAGGACATAATAAACGAAGAACTGCAAGAGGGCAAAGTAACGACGGTACACACCCGTTTCCCGCCCGAGCCTAACGGTTATCTTCACGTCGGGCACGCAAAATCGCTCTGCCTGAATTTCGGCACGGCGCAGAAATACAACGGGCTTTGCAACCTCTTCTTCGACGACACCAACCCGTCAAAGGAAAAGACGGAATACGTCGAGGCGATAAAGGCGGATATCGAGTGGTTGGGCTTTAAGTGGTACGAAATACATTATGCGTCGGACTTTTTCGATGTGATTTACGAAAAGGCGGAAAAGCTCATTATGGACGGGAAGGCGTTTGTATGCGACCTCAGCGCCGATGAGATAAGCGCAAACAGAGGCACGCTTAAAGAGCCGGGCAAAAACAGCCCGTACAGAAACCGTTCCGTCGAGGAAAACCTCGAACTTTTCAGAGCTATGAGGGACGGCAAATTCAGCGACGGCGAAAAGGTTTTGAGGGCGAAAATAGACATGGCTTCGCCCAATATCAACATGCGTGATCCCGTAATTTACAGAGTTTTGCACGCAACTCATCACAGGACGGGCGACAAGTGGTGCATCTACCCGATGTACGACTTTGCGCACCCCATTTGCGACTCTATGCAAGGGGTAACCCATTCGCTCTGTACGCTCGAATTCGAGGACCATAGACCGCTCTATAACTGGGTTATCGAAAACACGGGCGTCGAACACAAGCCGAGGCAGATAGAATTCGCAAGGCTCAATATCACGAACACCGTCATGAGCAAACGCTATCTCAAAAAACTCGTCGAGGACAAGGCGGTTACGGGTTGGGACGACCCCCGTATGCCCACGTTGACGGGGCTGAGAGCGAGGGGCGTACCCGCCGAAGCGCTTAAAAACTTCTGCGAGGCGATAGGCATAGCAAAGGCTAATTCCGAGATAGAAGTAAGCTATTTCGAGCATTTTATAAGAGATTATCTCAATCTCCACGCCGAGAGGGCAATGGCTGTTTTCGAGCCTATAAAGGTAGTTATCACCAACTTCGACAAAGAGTCGGAAGAGGAAGATTTCGAGATAAACCCCAACGACGAAACCGCCGGGACGAGAAAAATAACATTCTCCAAAGAGATTTATATCGACTCGGAGGACTTCTCGCTCGCCCCGCCGCCGAAATATTTCAGGCTCAAAAAAGACGGCTACGTAAGGCTTAAAAACGCATATATCATTCATTGCGACGACGTTATCACCGACGAAGAGGGCAACGTCAAAGAACTTCGCTGCTCTTACGTTCCCGAATCGAGAAGCGGCAACGACACGAGCGGAATAAAGGTCAAGGGCGTTATCCACTGGGTAAGCGCAAAGACGGCTGTCGACTGCGAGATAAGAAAATACGATTATCTCTTGAAAGACGCCGAATATCCCGGGCAAGACTTCTCGGAGAGAATGAATTACGACAGCGTTCATTCCTACTTCGGAAAAGCCGAGCCGTACCTCGCCGAGGTAAAAGAAGGCACGAGCTTCCAGCTAATGAGAAAGGGCTATTATAAGAAAGTAAACGAAAACGGCAAGCTCGTTTTGTCGGAAATAGTGTCGCTTAAAGACGGTTTTAAGCCCGCAAAGTAAGAAATTTTTAATATCTATTAAAATATTATAAAAAATATATTGACTTTTCTCTCGGAAAGGGCTATAATTGTAATAGACATTTTATACGGGGGTATAATTCCGTTATGTACTTTATCATAGACGGTATATTGATCGGCATAATGGTCCTGATAGTCGTGTTCGGCATCAGAAAAGGTTTTACCGGCCATTTCATATTCAATATACTCCGCACCGTTTTATCCTTCGCTTGCGGCGCAGGCGCAGCGGTCGGTGCGTATTTCTTGATGGATAGTTTCGGTTGGCTCGAGTTCATGAAAGACGGCGTAATTAGCTTCTTCGGAAATATTACCAACACTTTCGGCGGCGCTATCACGCAGGACAGCGAAGTTGTCGGCATGATTTTCAAAATCATCGCTTTCCTTCCCTTCGGCATTTTAGCTCTCGTCCTCGGCTATATCATTGGTTATTATCTGCTCGGTCTTATAATGAAATTTATAACCGTTCCTCTCGCTAAGCTCAGAAAATATACGGCTTGGAGAGTTATCGACAATATCTTGGGCACGGTTGTAAACTTCGCAATTTTGGGCGCTGTCGTCCTCGCCGTATTCGGCGCCGTACACGCCCTCAATCAGAACGGAAAGCAGAATGCCGTTTTGGGCGAAGATGCCCCGGCTGAATTTGCAAATCACTCTATTGAAGTTGTACTTACGACGATGCACGAAAATATTTCCGCAGCACCGCTCGGCGGTCTTATCTATGAATACAACCCCTTAAACGGAATGTTTGCCGAAATGTTCGGCAGTGCAAACTGACAACGCCGAGTTCCGGCAAGAGATTTG
>CACXDQ010000284.1 GCA_902766475.1 uncultured Eubacteriales bacterium | reverse complement strand
GGCGGAGCAAAAAGCTGATTCCGCAGAACGGGATAAACCCGACCTCAAAATTTTACACGGCGAGGTAACCGAGGCGGAGCAAAAGCTAATTCCGCAGAACGGGATAAACCCGACCTCTACATTTTACACGGCGAGGCGACCGAGGCGGAACAAAAGCTAATTCCGCTTTGCCGATGAAATCAGCATTTATAATATATATTATTTTTAAGAAAAAGTCAAACGTTTTAATGTTAAATTTGTTTCTTTTGCTTTTCCTCGGAAAAATTCGTCGGCAATATTTACAAATTATCCGTAAGCCCATTCAATTATTTGACAAAATTTCCATAAAAAGTTATAATATCCTTTGGTTTTTCAGGAGAATTATATGGATATAAGAAACGACGTCAGAAATATCGCCATCATCGCACACGTTGACCACGGCAAGACGACCTTAGTCGACGGGCTTTTGAAGCAAAACAACATTTTCCGTGCGAACGAAGTTGTGGCGGAAAGGGTAATGGACAGCGGAGATATTGAGAGAGAAAGAGGGATAACAATTCTTGCAAAAAACACCGCCGTCATATACAAAGACACTAAGATAAACATAATCGATACCCCCGGGCACGCCGATTTCGGCGGCGAGGTAGAGAGAATACTCTCCATGGTTGACGGCGTAGTGTTGCTTGTCGACGCTGTGGAAGGTTGCATGCCGCAGACGAGATACGTCTTGAAAAAGGCGCTTTCGCTCAATAAAAAGCCCATTGTCTGCATAAACAAGATAGATAAAGGCGGCGATCTCAACGCCACGATAGACGGCATAATCAACCTTTTCATAGAGCTTGGCGCAAACGACGATCAGCTCGATTTTCAGGTCGTTTACGCAAGCGCAAAGCAAGGTTGGGCTTCAAAGGATCCCGAACAGCACGGCGACAACATGAACCCCCTTCTCGACACTATTTTAAGCGAGATCCCGGCACCCTCCGGCGAGGCTGACGGACCGTTACAAGCTATTATCTGCAATATCGACTATGACGAATACGTCGGAAGAATAGGCATCGGAAGAATAGTGAGAGGCTCTATCAAAGACGCCCAGCCCATAACCGTCATTCATACCGACAAGACGACTACAAACGCAAGGGTTGGCAAGCTCTATCAGTTTCAAGGTCTTAAAAGGACGGAAGTAGAGAGTGCCGCACTCGGCGACATAATAGCCGTTTCCGGCATAGATAAAATAAACATAGGCGAAACGATCTGCGCCCCCGAATGTATCGAACAGCTCCCGTTCGTCGCCATTGACGAGCCGACGGTTTCGATGTATTTCATGGTAAACAACAGTCCGTTTGCGGGCAAAGAGGGCAAGTTCGTAACTTCCCGTCATCTCCGTGCAAGGCTGTTCAAAGAAATCGAGACAAACGTTTCGATGAGGGTTGAAGAGACCGAAAACGCCGACACTTTCAAGGTTTACGGCAGAGGGGAACTTCATCTTTCCATTCTTATAGAGAATATGAGGAGAGAGGGTTACGAATTTCAGGTTTCACGCCCAAAGGTAATTTTAAAAGAGATAAACGGCAAGGTGCATGAGCCTATGGAGGACCTTGTCATAGAAGTTCCCAACGATTACGTCGGCGCAATAATGAACAAGCTCGGCGCAAGAAAGGGCGAGCTTGTGGACATGACGGCGGACGACAGGGGAACGACAAAACTCGAATTTAAGATACCGGCGAGATGTCTTTTCGGTTATAGAAGCGAGATGCTCACCGATACGAAGGGTTTCGGTATAATGAGCCACGTCTTTGCCGGTTATGAGGAGTATAAGGGCGATATAGGCGGCAGAACGAGAGGAAGCTTAGTCGTATTTGAAAACGGCGTTACGACGCAGTACGGGCTTTTCAACGCTCAGGAGCGGTGTACGCTGTTTATAGGCCCGGGCGAAAACGTCTACGAGGGCGAGGTCGTCGGAGAGAACTCGAGAGAGGACGATTTAGCCGTAAACGTATGTAAACAAAAGCACCTCACCAACAGTAGGGCGTCGGGCAGCGACGAGGCGTTGAAACTCATTCCGCCGACGGTGCTTTCGCTCGAACAATGCCTTGAATTTATCGCCGACGACGAGCTTGTCGAGGTAACGCCCAAGAGCATAAGGCTTCGTAAAAAGATACTCGCCCACGACCTAAGAATGAAGGAATGGGCTAAAAACCGCAAGGTATCCGAAAACAACTAAAATACGGTTAATCAACTTATAGACAGGTTTTTCTCCGAGATTTGCTCATACAAGGTCTATATCTTAGCGAGAACTAATGAAGAACAATATAAGGATAATAACAATATTTATATCGACGCTTTTTCTCGTCTTATCGATGACGATACTATGCTCGTGCAAAATTTTCG
>CACXDQ010000283.1 GCA_902766475.1 uncultured Eubacteriales bacterium | reverse complement strand
TTCCGACGTGTATAAAACTTACGGCGTTGACAGCTACATTTCAAGGTGTGCGTCCGTCATATTCGGCTCTTCGGAAACGATTTTTTACATATCCGCCGTCTACTTTTCAAAGGTAAAGAAAAAAAGGTTGATAAAGCCGATAATAATATCGCTCGCATCAACCTTTATATCTATAATTTTCGCTTGTTTTATTTGCAAATTTTAGTTTTCAACGTCAAATTCTTCCAATACGGAAACTTTCTTTTCGGGCTTGTTGTCGCCGTGCTTTACGAAGAGCATCGTGAAAAACGCAAGCGCCACGAACACCGTCGCATAATAGAACAAGGGGCGGTAACTGCCCATCATATCCATGAGCGCACCCGAAAGTATAGGCGTAACTATCTGCGCCGCCATGCTCGCCGTATAGTAGTAACCCGTAAATTTGCCGACGTTGCCGCCGCTTGCAAGCTCTACAACCATCGGGAAAGAGTTTACGTTTATCGTCGCCCAACCTATGCCGGCTAATGCAAACAGAACGTTTAAAAGTATCGACGGGCTTGACGAAGTCATGAAAATCGCACCGAAAAACGCCGCCGTGAGCATTATTATACCGGCTAAAATACTCTTTTTTCTGCCTATCTTTCTCGCCAACATTCCGACGGGAACGTAAGAGATTATCGCCGCACCCTGCGCAATCAGAAGCGTTGTATTATAATCTTTATGCAATACGTTAGTTGCATAAAGAGAATACTTCGACGTAACGGCGTTATAGCCTATAAACCACAGCGCAACGGACGCAAGAATTAAAATAAGGCTTATAAATTCCGATTTCGTAAGCTTCTTCGAGGTCGTAACGTCTTTTTCAGCCTCTTTTTTGTCCTCAATACCGTATTTTACGGACTCCTCCTCCATCTCGTTTACCCATTTCGGCTCTTTTACTTTCCAGATAAAGACGAGAAGGGCTATTACCATTATTGCGCAAACGGCACCCAAAAACGGAGTGTAACTCATCATCTGATTGAACGTCTTGCCCGTCCCGAAAACAATGCCGAGGACAAGCACTAACATTCCGCCCGCCGTACCCATGAGGTTGATTACGGCATTGGCTTGAGAGCGAAGCGGCTTTATCGTAACGTCGGGCATGAGCGCAACCGCCGGCGAACGGAACGTCGCCATCGCAAGCAAGGTTATGAGAAGAAGTATTCCGAAAAATACGAAAGGCAAGGGATTTGCGACGGTTTTCGACCACGCATAATTGCTCCTCGACGGCGTTATGAGGTTGGCGTATGCGTTGTGTATATACGCCTTTTCTATAACCTCCCCGTCTATCTCGCCCGAAACGTAATACTTTCCGTCTTTATAGGCGTATGTAGTTTCGGGTTTGGAATGATCTGAAAAATACTCTTCGTTTATGCCCGTAAACCATTCTTTAACGGCGACCTTTTGCTCTTCGTCAAGCTCAGAATACTTCACGTTGAAGTTTATCATCGCCGCATAATCTTTAACCGAATAGCTGTTTTCGACTTCCTTATTACTTATAGCGTTGTATTCCGCATTGGATATTGTTCCGTCAAGCTCGAAAAGCTCGGAATAAAACGTCTTGCTGTCGGCGTCGCCTATTTTGGCGAGCTGAGCGTTGTCGGCAAACGTAAGCCCGAAAAAGGAAACGGCGGCAATTACCGTTCCGATAACTATGTAAGGCGTTCTTCTGCCGAATTTCGTTTTCGTCTTGTCGGAAAGCGTTCCGAAAAGCGGCAACATAAACAGAGCTATAATGTTGTCGAGCGACATTATTACGCCCGAAAGCGTTTGATTTAAGCCGAATTTATTTACGAGCATCATCGGCACGATGCTGTCGTATGCTTGCCAGAACGCCATTATAAGGAAGAACGCAAAGCCGACAAGCAAAGTTTTTTTGTAGTTTAACTTCATCTTTTCCCTCTTATCCAAGTTAAAAATTTTTACTTTTTGTCAGCTTCGAAATAAATAAGTCTGTGGCAACTGTCGCACTCGACTATCTTGCCGTTTCTGAGATCCGCCGC
>CACXDQ010000282.1 GCA_902766475.1 uncultured Eubacteriales bacterium | reverse complement strand
TTACTTCTTCTACAACGTTCTGCCTTTCCCACTTGTACCAGTCCGGTACAGCCTCGAATTCGGTTTCGCCGTCCGTTGCCGAAAGTCTGCCGTATTCGTCCATAACGTATTTCTTTCCGCAAGCCTCGCACCAAATCTCGGTAAACTGCGATTTTGTAGAATATTCCGTCTTGCAATGTGGACATTGATAAAGAATTTTATGTATTCCGTACGCCCTGTATTTGCTCTTTATGCGTATTTTGTTTTCATATTGCCACGCATAATCGTCATAGGCAAAGTTCTCTTCTATTCTTCTTTGAATTTCCTCCGCCGAAAGAGTTTCAACCTCTTCCTTTGTGACAACCTGTATCATATCGGAATGTACTTTAACATCTCTGTACGGATGTTTGTTCCATTGCGGAGATAAGAGGAAATTCCCGTAAGTCTTAAAAATAACGAGCGGCACTTTGGCTTTTTTGACGAGCTTGCCGAGTGCGCCGTCTACCCTTTCGTTTATCCCGGCAAGTGAAAAACGAGCTTCCGGGTATATATTGACGGTATTTTTAAGTTTAATAAGACAATTCAAAATATGCTTAACGACCGTAATATCGCTCGTAAATTTACGTTTATAAATGCAACCGACTTCCCTTAAAAGCCATTCTCTGCCGACAAATTCCTCAATGGAAGTAACCCAGTTGGGAGTATTCGGAAAAGTCGCTTTGACAGCCATTGCGAAATCGATCATCGAAGCATGCGTGGAAAGCATTATAAACGGCGGTTTAAGCCCCTCGCAATTTATCTTGTTTACCTTTCCGCCCTTGCCGAGCGTAAGAAAAAAAGAGCCTACCGCAACAACGGGTTTAGTCCATAGTGCCGGTTTTCTCGGCGGAAGCGACACGTCGAATTGTTTTTGAGCTTTTCTCATTTACATCATTTCCCTATTATATTTTTATCGTACAATAAAATTATATATCGTATATGAGAAATTGTCAAACTTTTTAATTAAAAAATTTAATAACAATATCCGTAACGATTGCAAAATTCAGAATAATTTGTTATAATTTTATATATTAAACTTAAGAGGAAATGCCATTGTATAAAAAAGGTTTCGACAGCGAAAAGTATCTCACTCTTCAATCGGAAAAAATTGCCGAACGCATTGACGAATTCGGCGGCAAGCTCTACATTGAATTCGGAGGCAAGTTGTTTGACGATTTTCATGCGTCGAGAGTTCTTCCCGGCTTCGAGCCCGACAACAAGATAAAGATGCTCTGTAAGCTTAAAGACAGAGCCGAGATAGTTATCGTAATAAACAGTAACGACATTGCAAAAAACAAAGTCCGGGCAGACCTCGGAATAACTTACGATCAGGACGTTTTAAGGCTTATCGACGTATTTAAAAGCTACGGCCTTTACGTCGGAAGTATCGTTTTATCGCAATACAGCGCCGATAACGAATCAGCTAAAAAATTCGGAGCTAAACTCAAAAAGGCGGGGATAAAGGTCTATCACCACTACACTATAACGGGCTATCCTCACAATGTTCCGCTCATTGTCAGCGACGACGGATACGGGAAAAACGACTATATCGAAACGACGAGAGATCTCGTAATTATTACCGCTCCCGGCCCCGGCTCGGGCAAGATGGCGACGTGTCTTTCTCAGCTCTACCACGAACATAAGAGAGGGCATAAAGTAGGCTACGCAAAATACGAAACATTCCCCATTTGGAATTTACCTTTAAATCACATGGTCAATCTCGCATACGAGGCGGCGACCGCCGATTTAAACGACGTAAATATGATAGACCCTTGGCACCTCGCCGCATACGGCAAGCAAGCGGTCAACTACAACAGGGACGTCGAAATATTCCCGGTATTAAACACAATTTTTGAACAAATTATGGGCAAATCGCCCTATAAATCGCCTACCGATATGGGCGTAAACATGGCGGGTTACGCAATTTGCGACGATGCGGTGTGCGTTGAGGCAAGCCGTCAGGAAATAATAAGAAGATATTTTAAAGCCTTGGCTTCCGAGCGCAGAAACGGCTCTTCCCCGGAAGAATCGGATAAAATCGCACTCATAATGAAAGGCAACAATATAGACGTAAACGAAAGAAAAGTCGTCGTTGCCGCAAATGCGGAAGAAGAGAGGAGAAACTGCCCTGCCGCCGCTATCGAGCTTTGCGACGGGACGATCATAACCGGCAAGACGAACGATCTCTTCGGCTGTTCTTCAAGTATGATATTGAATGCATTGAAGTATCTTGCCGGAATCGACAAGGAAGTCGACCTCATCGACAAACATTCCATAATGCCGATACAAGACCTTAAAATAAAGTATTTAGGGAGCAAAAACCCGAGGCTTCATATCGACGAGATGCTGATAGCCCTTTCCTCATCTGCCGAACACGACGTCAATGCCCAAAGAGCTATCGAACAACTTCCGAAATTAAGGGGCTGCGAAGTACATACAACAGTCCTTCTCGCCCATAACGACGAAAAGTTTTACAGGAAGTTGGGAGTGAACTTAACTTCAAACCCGATTTTCAAAGATAAACAAAACGCTCATTAAAAAAACATAAAAGCCCCGAAAACGCTTGCGTTTTCGGGGCTTTTCCAACCGACAAATAACCCCGTGAACCATTCTTCACGGGGTAAAATTTTAAAACAAACCGCTGATAACGCCGTTTTCGTCGACGTCTATTCTCTCCGCCGCCGGACATTTAGGAAGCCCGGGCATTGTCATTATGTCGCCGGTAAGCACCACTATAAAGCCCGCTCCGTTGGATATTCTGACGTTTTTAATGTTTACGGTAAAGTTTTCCGGAGCTCCGAGTTTTGTCGGATCATCTGAAAAACTGTATTGCGTTTTCGCCATGCAAACGGGCAGATTGCCGAAACCGAGAGCCGTGAGCTCTTCTATCTGTTTTTCGGCGGACGGCAAATAGGTTGCGCCGCTTCCCCCGTAAACTTTTTTAACTATCGCCTCAATCTTTTCCTTAATGGTCATATCGAGATCGTAGCTGTAAGTAAAATCGCTCTGCTCTTCGCACAGTTTAACAACTTCTTCGGCAAGATCAATGCCGCCCTTTCCTCCGTCTGCCCAAACCGTGGAAAGCTT
>CACXDQ010000281.1 GCA_902766475.1 uncultured Eubacteriales bacterium | reverse complement strand
CTCGTTAAAAACGGTAAAATATAATTTTATTTCTTTGTCTTTTTAATATGGAAAACAAACACGGAAACAGCAAATACCACGATAATATAAGTAAATAATATTATCAGCGGCAAGAAAACGCCTTTCATTGGCTCGGAGAAATTGCCCGTCGATACGTTCTGCATGAAAACAGTTCCGTTTCTGAACGGCAAAGCGTTCATGAAACTTATAAACCCGTCGTCTAAGCCTTCAAGCGGAAACCACATTCCGCTCAAAACAGATTGCCCGACGATAATGATCGACGTTATCCCGCCTACCGATTTTTCATTGCATAACGTGCCGAAAAGAATTCCGAACGATATAAATAAAAGCGACGTTATAAGGCTTGATAATATTCCGAGAAAAATATATGCGGAAAAGAATGAAAAATCGATTATAACAGCCGTTAAAAAGAACAGACAAGACTGTAACAGCCCCAATGGGATCAATGCGAAAAAGTATGCCGCTATAAACTCATATGATTTAGCAGGCGAAACGTAAAGTCTTGTTAAAAAAGAACTGCTTCTATCGAGAGAGATGAGTATTCCGGCAAAAAGTGCAAGAAAGGTCTGACCGAAAATGACTATGCCGGGAGCGAGGTATTTCATCTCAAATTGCGGCGTCAGTTTGTGAAAAATTAAATAAAAGAGAATAAGCATCAAAAGGGGAAGCGCAAGCATAAAAATAAGGCTCAACGGATCTCTAATTATCTCTTTTAGATTTCGCCTTGTAAGCGCAGATATTCTCTTTAACGACCTCATGCTCTTCCCTCCTCGATTATTTTAATAAAAGCGTCCTCAAGATTATCGGCGGAAGCTCTTTTATACAGCTCTTCCTTAGTTCCGACGGCAATAAGCTTGCCGTCTTTCATAATGCCTATACGGTCGGACAGCGCCTCTGCCTCTTCCATATAGTGGGTCGTAAGCACGATCGTGTGTTTTCCCCTTAAACTTTCTATAGTTTTCCATAGTTCTCTTCGGGCAATAACGTCTAAGCCGAGCGTCGGCTCATCTAAAAACAGCACTTTCGGAGATGACACGAGTGCCAAGGCAATGGAAAGTTTTCTCTGCCAACCGCCAGATAACGTTTTAGCCCTCTTGTTTTCGACGTTTTTAAAGCCAAATACGTCGTATAAGTTTTCGATAACTCTCCTTTTGTTTTCCCTTGTAAGACCTCTCAAATCACTGTAAAAATCAAGATTTTCTTTTACGGTAAGATTTCTTGCAATGCTCGTTTCCTGCATAGAAACGTCAATATTGTCCTTGACTTTTTCCTGATCGGATAAAATCGAATAACCGCACACGAACGCATTGCCGCCATCCGGTTTTATTAAACACGAAAGCATTTTTACGGTAGTTGTTTTTCCCGCACCGTTTACGCCGAGAAGAGCGAATATTTCCCCCTCTTCGACCGTTAGATCGAGATTATCGACCGCCAATGTGTCTTTAAAACTCTTCGTCAGTTTTTCAATTTTTATTGCCAACATTGCCAACCTCCATTAGCTTATAAAACTCCGTATCTTTAACGATTGCCAAACCTCTGTTTTTATCGCCCATAATCATAAGCGTATCACCTACGATTATATCAAACATCTTTCTCGCCTCAATGGGAATCGTTATCTGCCCTTTCGGACCGACTTTTACGCTAACTATAAACTTATCTTCTTGAATAGATTTCATTTTAATAATTTCCTATTTTTCTTACTTTTCTTACTTTATTATAATACTTTTGTTTTTATATGTCAAGCAAAAAGACAGCCGTTAAAGCTGTCTTATAATTTTATTTTAAATCTGTTAAAAGTTCGTCTATAATTGTTTTAAGTTTTTCGCCGTCCTCTTCGTCAATGAGGTACATTGATTTAGCACCGTCATAAGGAAATTCTTCGGGAAAACGGTATTTTTCAACGGACTTTGTCTTTTTGATCAAAAATCTATCGTCGTAGATTCCGCCGAAAAGCTTACCGCCTTTATAAAGGAGATACTCTCCCATCATCTTTTTATAAGAAACGTTTTCGACAGAACTTAACAGCTCTAAAACGTAATTGAGATAGTTTTCACTGCTTGCCATATTTTTCTCCTTAAAATTTCAATATGTTGAGAATACAATCAAGAAGATTATTGATAAAATGATAATTGCTTTAATTGATAACAATTTTTACTTATTTATCTTCCTCTTTTTATTGATTATACCATACACTTATAAATAATGCAATAAATATAAAAGCATGAAAATAGCTCTTAAAGAATTTTACTCCAAAAATTAAAAAAGTCATTTACCTACCGATAAAAGACGTTT
>CACXDQ010000280.1 GCA_902766475.1 uncultured Eubacteriales bacterium | reverse complement strand
GAGCTACCAGGGCATTTTTGTTGCCTTAATTTTCATTAAGGCAACGATAAAAAAGATTGGCGACCTGGATGGGGATCGAACCCACGACCTCTAGCGTGACAGGCTAGCGTTCTAACCAGCTGAACTACCAGGCCAAAACTTGTTTAATTGAATGGTGGGCCTTCTAGGACTCGAACCTAGGACCGGCCGGTTATGAGCCGGCTGCTCTAACCAACTGAGCTAAAGGCCCTTATTTGCAACTTGGTCGGGGTGAAGAGACTCGAACTCCCGACCCCATGGTCCCAAACCACGTGCGCTACCAACTGCGCTACACCCCGTCTAAGATTTCCAACGCTCGTATATCATAACATACCCAAAGATAATTGTCAAGCATTTTTTCAAAGTTTTTCAATAAATTTTAAGATTTTTTTTAAAAGCGTTTTTCACCGTGCTTTTTTCGCCGTCAACGCCTTTTGTTTTTACCTTTTCCTTTTCCGCCGTTTTTGCCGACCTTTACTTCCCTCTGCTTAACTTCTTCCTGTTCCTCGGTATTTTCTGTAATTTCCTCACTTTCTTGCACCGTTTTGTCGGATAGCTCGTCAAGTTCAGCCACTATGTCCTCTTTCGTAACGTTCACCTCGCCGACGACGTTGTCGCCGTCCTTATCCTTAAAAAGAGCGCAAATAATTCTGTCCGCAATCGGCAAGGCGAGTAACACTATATATAATATAAACGCAACGTGAACGGCGATCTGCACTTTTTGCGGCAACACGTCCGAAAATGCTTCCCTCACAACCGTGTACACGGCGAGCATTATCGCCGTAAGCACTAAAAAACCTATCGTGCCGCCCAGCCTTTTTGCGTAAAATTCGTCGTCCGAGAAAGCGAGCTTTATATAATAATAAGAAAGCGAAGCCCTATACCCGGCAAACGCCGTTGAAAGGACGATGCCCAGCACGGCAATGACGTAGGTAAGGCTCGCATAGGCGAGGAGATGCATGCCGCTTAGGTTGTCCGTAGTGTCGTTTATGATACGGGCAACGTCGTTTATCCTCACTATGCAAATGACGGTAACGGCGGCGTAGGCTATCGCCGCAAGCCCCGAGGCAATACCGGCAAGAAAACCGAAAATTCTTCTTTTTTTCATATTTTTTCCCTTATCAGATCATTCGGCTATATCGAGAGCTATCCCGATCATATCCGTAAAAGTATTTTCTCTCTCAGCCGACGTGAGCCTTTCGCCCGTTTCAATAACGTCGGAAACCGTACAGAGCGCAACCGCCTTTTTATTTGCTTGAAAAGCGTTGAGATAGAGCGCCGCCGTTTCCATTTCGACGGCTAAAACGCCCATGTCCTTAAACCCGTCGTAAGGAATATCGTTATAGAAAAAGTCCGTCGTGAGGACGTTTCCGACCTTGAATTTTTTATTTGCTTTCTTGCAAGCCGCAACCGCTTTTTCTACAAGCCCGTTATCTGCGGAAAGAAACATTTTCTGCTCGTTCAAAACTCTGTACGCATAGGAAGAATTGGTAAAAGCGCCCGCCGCAATGAGTATATCCCTGAGTTTTGCCCCGTCGAAAATAGCGCCCGCCGATCCTATCCTTATTATGTTTTCCACGCCGTAAAAATTGAAGAGTTCGTATGAGTAAATACCCATCGACGGCATGCCCATGCCCGAAGCCATTACGGAAACTCTCTTCCCCTTATAATAGCCGGTATAGCCCTGCACGCCCCTCACGTCGTTTACGAGAACGGCGTTTTCAAAATATTTCTCCGCAACGAATTTCGACCGCTTCGGATCGCCCGGCATAAGCACGGTTTTCGCAAAATCTCCAAGCCTCGCCTCTATGTGCGGCGTTGGGATATTATTTGACATTTTTACCTCCGAAAGTCGGGCTATAAGTCGATTATCTCAATTTGACGAATAGCACCAGTAGACGAGTTTATCCGATGGCACGAAGCCCATTTTCAAATGCATGTTATAACTTTTTTCATTAGTGCTTACAATATGCGCATAGGCGATTTTGCCCTCGGACAAAAACTTTTCGACCGAGCGGTTTACGAGGTAGCTCCCTATCCCCATTTTGCGAAATTCGGGCATTACCACCAGAACGCCTATCGTGCCCTCGGAATGTGCGCCGATAAACCCCGAGAGCTTTCCGCCCGTATAGCTTGCGAGCATGCCCCTTTCAAGATACTCTTCCGCATATTTTCTGTCGATACCGCCCTCGTAAGTTCTTGCGACAAGATCTATATTTTCTTCGGTAACTTCGAGGTTTTTTACGACCGTATCTACGGGAACGGGAACGGAAGCGGGCTTATCGTATCTCACTTGATAACAAGGCTTTATAACGTCGATATATGGAAAACATTCTTTAAAAGCCTCAGCCTCTTCCATTGACGAACAGACGATTATCTCGGGGTTTTTAAGAAGCGAAAACATCTTCTTCGCCGTTTCCTTGTCCGCCCCGTAGCTTGCGAGAACGTGGCTACTCGGAAAGGTAAATAGCAAGCCGTCCTCTTCGGCATAGAGAAACTTACCGCCGTGATAAAGCGCATATTCAACGCCCGTAAAATGCACCCTGTCTTTACAAAAAAGTCTTTCTATAGAACGATTATCGAGCATTTTTGAAAATTATAAACTCCTGAATTGATAGTTATATAGCTCTGCGTAAACGCCGTTTTTCTCCATTAAGCTCTCGTGCGTGCCACGCTCTACAACGCCGTCTTTGGAAATCACTATTATCTCGTCGGCGTTTTTGACGGTGGAGAGCCTGTGAGCGACTATCATCGTCGTTCTGCCGACGGAAAGTCTTTCGAGCGCTTCTTGTATCTGCATTTCGGTAACGTTGTCGAGGGCGCTCGTCGCCTCGTCTAAAATGAGTATGGGCGGATTTTTCAAAAACGCCCTCGCTATCGCAATTCTCTGTTTCTGACCGCCCGAAAGCTTGACGCCCCTCTCGCCGACGTAGGTGTCGTAACCCTTTTCAAGCGTCGTGATAAATTCGTGAATGTTGGCGAGCTTAGCCGCTTCTTCTATCTGCTCGTCGGTAGCCGAAAAGTCGCCGTAAGCGATATTTTCTTTGACGGTGCCGCCGAAAATGAACACGTCTTGCGCAACGATGCCTATATTTCTCCTCAAATCGTAAAGGCTTATATCCTTGGTGTTTATGCCGTCTATGGTTATCTCGCCCTTTTCTATCTCGTAAAATCTCGGAATGAGGTTGCAAATAGTCGTCTTTCCGCCGCCCGACGGACCGACGAGAGCTATCGTCTGCCCCGCCTTTACGGAGAACGATAGGTCGTTTAAAACGACTCTGTCGCTGCCGCCGTGTTCGTAATTGAAGGTTACGTCTTTAAACTCTATATCGCCTTTGAGCCTATCCACCTTAACGGGGTTTTCGCTTTCCTTTTCGGGCTCTACGGCGAGCGTTTCGGTAAATCTCTTAAAGCCCGTAACGCCGTCTTGTATCTGCTCGAATATCGTCGT
>CACXDQ010000279.1 GCA_902766475.1 uncultured Eubacteriales bacterium | reverse complement strand
GTAAACCATAACTATTTCGTCGTTTTTGTCATCGTAGACGACGGCGGGGTTAAGCACGCACCTCTCTTCCCAATCGTTTTTTTCATTTGGTTTCAAAATGGGGTTTCCATCATATTTTTTAAACTTTAATTTCATTTGCCTTTCCTCTAAAAGCCTTTATATAAGTCGATTATCTCGATTTTTTGATAATTTCAACACCGAGGTTTAATCTGTTTAAACCGTCATTTAAAACTTGCCGAGGACAAGCGACGTTCATTCTTATAAAGCCCTCGCCGCCCTTGCCGTAGACGTCGCCCGATGTTACGAAAAGCCCCGTTTTCTTTCTTAGCGTTTCAGTGAAGAGTTTGCTCGGCATGCCGAGAGCCGAAATATCTATCCAACGAAGATATGTCGCTTCGCCGTGAATAACTTTAAGCTCGGGTATCTCGTCTTTTATAAACTCCTCCACGAGCTTTGAATTGTCAAAAATATATTTCCGAAGCTCGTCGAGCCATTCTCCGCCGTAACTAAAAGCCGCTATCGCCGCCGTCGTCGCAAAAGAATTAGGCTCTGCGACCTCGTCGGTATTGAGCGCGCGCCAAACTTTATGGCGCAAAAATTTATCATGAACGTAAACAGCCGCCGTCTGCATCCCCGCTAAGTTAAAAGCCTTTGTCGGGGCGATACACGTTATGCTTATTTCCCTCGCCTCTTCGCAAACGGATGCGAAGGGTATATATTCCTTACCCGGCATCGTGAGATCGCAATGTATCTCGTCCGAAACGACGGTAACGCCGTATTTTTTGGCGAGCCTTGCTATCCTCTCGAGCGTCTGTCTGTTCCAGATTTTCCCAACGGGGTTGTGTGGATTACACAGTATCATGAGCGAAGTTTGCGGATCGGAAAGCTTTTCTTCGAGGTCGTTAAAATCTATCTCGTAACACCCGTCATTCAAAATCAACGGGCACTCTACCACCCTGCAACCGTTGTTTACCGTGCTGTTATAAAAAATATTGTAAACGGGCGTGAGCAAAAGCACGTTTTCGTTGGGCGTGGTGAGCTTTCTCACGATAGACGAGATTGCAGGTATAACGCCCGTGCAGAATATAAGCCCGTCTTTATCCATGGTAAAGCCGTGGCGTGTTTTCCACCACTTTATATATGCGTCGTACCAGCCGCCCGGTATCTCGGCATAGCCGAAAACGCCGTGATCGAGCCGCTTTTGAAGTTCTTCGATTATCTCGGGCGCAGCTTTAAAATCCATATCCGCCACCCACATGGGCAGTTCGTTTTCACCTACCGTCCACTTTGTGGAATCGGTTCCTCGCCTTATTACGGGCGTATCGAAATCATATTTCATTTTAGCCACTCGGGGCGATCGGACAGCTTGTCTATCGCCTTGCAGACAATATTGGTTTTCGTCGGATCGACCTTATCCTTTTCAATTATAAGCTCGCCTATGCCCTCGGCTTTTATCGTTCCGGAAGTCGGGTTGAAAACGCTGTCGACCTTGTTTAATATCTCTGCGTTTACGGACGAATACTCGAAAGCGAGAGTGGTGTCTATGAGCTTACAATTTATCATTTTCAGATCGTCTATGTAACACATACCCTGCAAGCTCTCTATAACGCAGTTTACGAGGGTGAGATTTTTGGAATTCCAACCGAGATACTCTCCGGATATAAAGGAATCGTAAACGGTAACGTTCTCGCTGTTCCAAAATGCGTCTTTCGTCAAGAGTCGACTGTTTCTTATGACGACGTTTTTCGTGCCGTCGAATGAATAATCTCCGTCCAAAATAAGCCCGTCCACTTCCATATCCGAACAGTTCATCGCAAAGTAATTGCCCTTTGCGGCAACGTTTTTAAGGGTTACCCCCTCGCACGTCCAAAGCGTTTCTTCGGCTTTGAAGAAATTGACGTTTTCAAGAGTTACGCCCTTGCATCTTCTGAAATTTTTGGGCGCTTCGATAGCGGCGTTTTTGACGGAAATATTCTGCGTGTACCACACGCCCGCCCTTGCGCCGTCGTACCATGTACAATCTTGCACCTTGATATTTTTTCCGTACCAAAGGGGATATTTCCAACGGAAAAGAGAACAATAAACCTCTATATCGCTACATTCCTTAATAGGCGATTCGCCGTTTTCAAAAACGCAATCGACTATCTTCAAGCCGTGCTG
>CACXDQ010000278.1 GCA_902766475.1 uncultured Eubacteriales bacterium | reverse complement strand
TAGAATCGGCGCATTGCTCCTTTTCATCTGATAATACGCTTGCTTAGGCTCGCAGAAATAGTCTATTATCGCCCACGTCGACGACGGCCATATCTCCGAATACATCCAGTTCATGTAGCCGCCGCAAGTCGCCTTATTTGCCCTTGCGAATTCAAGCTCGGTGCGAATGGCTTCGGCGTGTACCGTCATGGCTTTTGCGACAAACTGCTCGACGTTGTCGCTCTTTCCGTACAGCGTGTCGGCATAATACTCTTCCCTCTTCGCAAACGACATCCTTATTGCGGCGTAAGGGTTATCCATAAGCCTGTCGTCCCAATACTCGTTTATGGGCCAAAGCTTGTTTTCGGGGAATATCTTTCTGAGCGACTCTACCGTCGTCGGTCCCATTATCGCATTTTCGGAAATAAAGGAAACGTCGGTTTTGCTCACGAGCTCAGCATAGTTTTCAATGCCTTTTTCAAGCGCAAGCTCGAAACTTCCTGCGTGCGACTCTCCCGACGTCTTGTCGTTGCCGACGTCGGTGAGAGAACATGGGCTTTGCCTTGAAAACGGGCGTGTGTCGTCGAGGTTTAAAACAAGCCCACGCAAAATTACGTCGACGAAATAATCGCCGTGAATGATGCCCAGCCCGTAAGTTCCGGTCTTTTCGTTTCCGCCGCACCAATAGACGAGCGACGGGTGATTTCTCAGCCTTTTGACCTGATATTCGACCTCTCTTCTTACGTTTTGGGTAAACTTTTCGTCGTCGTCCGGAATGTCCGAACAGGCGAAGGCGAGGTCTTGCCACACCATAATGCCCTTTTCGTCGCAGAGGTCGTAAAATATATCCTTTTCGTAAATTCCGCCGCCCCACACACGAAGCATATTCATGTTGGCGTCGACGGCTTTTTGAATGACGTTTTCGTATTTTTCGTCACGCACGGCACCCGTAAAACACTCTATCGGCACCCAATTTGAGCCTTTAATGAACGTTTCACGCCCGTTGATGCGTATTTTGTAGCCCATCGACCTTTCGCCTTGCGGAGCTTCTATCAGCTCTACCGTGCGGAATGCGTATCTGCAAGTTATCTCGTCGACGACTTTATCTCCGACGATAAGTTCTACTTTATAATTATATAACGGCTGTGCGCCGAGACCGGACGGCCACCACAGCTCGGGGTTATCTATCTTTAAATTTATGAAATTGTTTTTATAGTCAAGCGGCGTTTCGAGAATTTTCACTTCGCCGTCTTTATCGGGCGTTAAAGATACGGTATAGCGCAATTTTCCCTCTATCGCCCCGCTTTTCTGACGGGTGGGGTAAAAATTGAGATGCGTAAAGATAGTGAGCGTTCCGTCGTTATACGCCTTGTATCTCGTATCTTCTATGCGGAATTTGTTTACGCCCTTTATCCTCACGTCGCCCCAGATGCCGTAGCCCGGCATATCGGGCGCCCAGTCCCAACCGAAATGGCATTGCGCCTTGCGGATAAACAGCCTTTTGACGTTGAAAACGCCGAAAAAGCCTCTGTCGTCTATCTCGTCCATCTTCTTAAAGACGGAATACATTTTAACTTTAAGCTCGTTGCCCTTTTGCTTTAAAATGTCTTTAACGGAATATGTAAACTTATAAAACATATTGTCCGTATAGCCGAGGTGTTTGCCATTCAGATAGATATCGGCAAAGGTGTCTATGCCGTCGAATTCCAAAAGCACTTCGTCCGAGCCTAAAATGTCGGCGCTTACGTCGAATTTATTTTCGTACACGAAGTCTGACTCGGTTATCCATCTCTGCCCACGGTGATTTATGCCGAAATAGGGGTTTTCGATAAGACCGGCATTATATATGTCGAGCGTAATATCGCCCGGCACGGCAGCCGTAATCGTCTTGTCTTGAAAATTGAGTTTCCAGCCTTCTTTAAGGTTAAAAATCGGGTTGATCATAATGTACCTATGAAGTAAAAATACTGAAAAGAAAGCGGCGGCGCATATCGTTGCGCCGCCGCAACCTTTTGTCTGTTAAAATCGAAAACTTCGTCAATTAAGTTTTCGCTCTGTCAAAATAACCTTTCGGCTATTTTATAAGGAGATTATTTTGCCAATTCGCAATAGTAATCGGAAACGTAGATGTCGTAAGAAACGGTTGTATCCGTCGGGTGAATTCTATAGATATTGAAGATCTGAATGACATCGCCCCACGAACGGGTGAAATACGCGTGATCTTTATACTGAGTATAGTTCACCTTGTCGAACGAGTAGTAAGCCTTTCCTGCGGCGAGGTCGAAGTAGAGATACAACCAAGTGTTTGCGGGAAGAGTGATATAGAAGCCGTTGTTCAAGTTTTCGTCAAGCTGTAAGAAGTTACCTGCGGTAGTAACCTTTGCCGCAAACCATATCTTATCATATTGATGATAGAGGTCTTTTTGCGTCCAAACGATAGCGGCTTTACTGCGGGTACCTTCCGACAAAACGCCTACCATATCGCTTACTTTATAGACGGTAGAGCCGAAAGCTTCCGTTTCCGCTTGGTCTATGGTATATCCGGAGAATACCTTGGTATTGGGGTTGATCTTATCGCTCTCGTTGTAGGTCAATACCGGAAGCTTGCCTTCGAGAGAATACTGACCGTGCCAGTAACCGCCGTATTCATATCTCCACGAAGAATTCCAACCGTCCTCTGCGCTGAAATCTTCAGTCTTGAAGAGCGCCGCCATATCCGCAACTTCGGTGAAGCCCTCTACTTTGCCCTTCATAACGCCCTTGGCGTTCATGTTGTTCAATACGGCGTAAGAGTGAGCGACGGTACCTTGGTTTTCGAATGCGATCAAGCTCGTCGTGTTATCGACAACGTTTTTTTCGCTCGTTCTGCTCATATTGACGACGCAGTTTGAGATAGTGCCGTTGTTGAGCTGAACAAGACCCGCAATGCTTTCGCCGGAATTGGTATCCGCGGGCTTATCGTGGATATTCGTTACAAAACGATCATTAGTCAAAGTGTTTACGACCATGGAGAGATAGACGTTATCGATCGTGCCGTTGTTTACATGAACAAAACCGATACGTCCGTTACCTGCGTCGAAATTGAAATCGGTTATTTCTATCGAGAGGTTGCGGATGATACCGTTGTTCGTCCTTATAAATCTCGGCATATAATTGCTATTTTCGGCGTCGGTAACAAAATGCAATACCGCATTGGTAATAGCGTAGCCGTTGCCGTTTATAACGCCGCTGAATTCGTTTACGACCTGAAGCGTTCCGCCCTTCATATCGAGGTTGCCCGTGAAGTTATACGTCGCCGCCGGGTAAGATTCAAGTATGCTCTTTAACTTTGCGGCGTCCATATAGTTCATAATGTGGTCTTTGGTCGTTATCGTGTTGTTTATCTCAACTTCCGCCTTGACGATCACGGGCAAGTGATACTCGTAATTTACGCCGTCTGCGGAATAAGCGAACACGACTTCGATATTGCGGCTGCCCTTTTTAGCGAACGTTTCGGAATTGAGGTCGAGAGCGAGAACTTTATCCGCACCCTCTTCAAATGCGAGAACGCCGTTATAGATAGACGTGCCGTCCACCGTTACCGCAACT
>CACXDQ010000277.1 GCA_902766475.1 uncultured Eubacteriales bacterium | reverse complement strand
GCATCTTGTATTTCATCGCCGTGGGAACGCCCGTGTACGCCTGAAACACCCTCGATCTCTCTTCCGTCGCAAGATATTTCAAAAACGCCTTCGCAAGGTCGGGGTTGTCGTTCTTGCCGTTGGTGGCTATGATGAAGTATTCCGCCGGGGAATTGACGTAAATAGTTTCCTTGCCGCCCTCGTTTACTATGGGCATCGTTGCGAAGTGATAGAAATCGAGTTCTTCCTCTTCTATCTGTTCTCTCATCTCGTTTTCAAACCATGAGCCGGAGATGGTAAACACCGACAAGCCGTTTAAAAATTTCTGTTCCGCCATGAGGTTGGAATGGCTCGTAGAGTCGGCAAAAGAGTTGGAGGGATAATAATTGCCCTTTGCGTTTTCCTTTGCGTTCAAGAGCTTGGCGACGCAATCCATCGCCTGAACCGAGCCGTCGTTGACGAGCAACGATTTGTTTTTCTGCCCCGTAACGCTTTCGGTTTCCTGATTCCAATACGCCTTATATCCGACGGGGTCTATCTGTCCCCATAGCGCTTCGAAAACGTAGCCCATATCGCCGACCGAGCCTCCCCAGCTCATGGGTACGACTTGCTGTCCTCTCACGCTCTTTTTCCAGTTTTCGTTTACCGAATCGCACATATCGAGAAGCCCTTGCCACGTCGAGGGGAATTCTCCTTACGTGAATTCGCCGTTAGAGGGTATTTCGGCGATATAATCGGCGTTATACACAAAACCCGTGGGCGCATAGTTGTAAGGCATGGTATATCTCACGCCGTCTATCACGCCGACTACTTCCATAGTTTCGTTAAAGCTTATTCCGAGATCGTCGAGGGGGTATATCTTGCCCTGCAAGCCCCAACGCACCCATTGATGTTGCGCCGAGAAGCTGAAATACACGTCGGAGCCGCTCCTTGCGCTTATGAACGTTTCGAGAGATTCGTTAAGCGAGCTGTCCGCCTTTATAGCTATATTAGAGCCCGTGCCGGCGTTGAAGTTGCGTGCGGCGTCCTTTATCCAATCTACGCCGACGCCCTTGTCGAGTACGGAAACTTCGAGCGTCTGCCCCGACCTGTCGCCGTATGTATCTTTTAAGCTCCCCTCGTCGACGACGGGAGCAGAGTTTTCCTCGGTATTTCCGCACGCCGCAAACGCAAGCGCCGTTACCATACACACGCCGATAGCGGTTATTTTTTTAAACATTTTTTTCATCATTTTTTCCTCGCTTATTATTTCTTTCTCTTAATTGCGACGACTGCGCCGAGTAAAATTAACGACAATGCGCTCGCCGCACCGGCAGAAGAGCCGCAGCCCTTGTTCCCGCTCGGAGTTTCGGGCTTAACGGACGGGTTTCCGACCGTTACTTCCTGCTCGTTGCTGTAAAACGTTCCGAAAGCATTGGTGATATACGCACGAACTTTAACCACGCCGTCGGCAATGCCGTTTATATAACCGTCCTCGTCGATCGATGCAAATTCTTTACCCGAAACGACTTCGTAGCCGACCTTGCTTTCGCCGTAGAATTTTCCGCTCTGTTTTACTCTCGTTCCGAGCGATTCTCCTACTTTTAGCGTTGTTGCGTTGAGGCTCGTGCCGAGCGTGAGCGTTACGGGCGAAGTTTCCGCCTTGTTTACGGGAAGGACTTTCACTTCGACGTTATCGGTGAAATCGTGGAAGAAAAGACCGAACCAGCTTCCGAAATTGCACGTTGCGGATGACACGTATCTGCCCTCGCCTATCTCCTCGCCGTTTACGGTAAGCGCAAGGTAATAACCGCTCTTCATGCCGTCTATATAATAAGGTATTGTCCTCATCTCGACCGTGAAATATTCGTTTGAAGCAAGTTCTTCGGGAAGGGGTGCGTCGATAAATATTCTCTGCGCCGTACCCGCCCTTATACCTGTGGAAGCAAACCAGAAATAAATTCCGCCGTCCTGATAAGCCGTAGAAACGCCGTTCAACATAAAGTAGAACGAGAAACGCTCAATGTCGTTTACGGCAAGTTTCGCCTTTATTCCGTCGACCGTCTTATCCGTCCTCGCAAAGGAAATATTACTCTCCTTCGTCCAGTTGAACTCTTTATCCGTATCGCCGCTGAACGTCTTGCCGTCGCCTATCGGAACAACTTCGCTTACGTCCGACACGCTGTATTCCTCTTCGAGTACCTTTTCCACCTGACGGAATTCAGCCTTATCAAAAACAACCTTTCCGCCGGCTATCATCTGTGCGCCCGTATATACGGTGCCGTATGCAAGAGTAAAGGCTATCGGCGCAATTTTGCCGTTTTCGTCGACGTAATCTGCAACGGAAACGTGAATTTCATTCCAACCGCCCATCGTAAGGGTAAGTCCGCTGACCATAGTTTCGGCTTCCCATACCCTCGGATTTAAAGACGACGTTACCCAAAGCGTGAACGCCGGATCGATAGTGTCGGAAAAATATATATTGAATACAAGTTCGTCGTCGATGCCGTATTCTATATCGTCACGGAAAGAGAACATTACGGAAGTATAGAAAAGACCGGGGGTATCTTCCCATGAAATTTCATAACCGCCGTTTAAAGAGCCTTGCGGCGCTTCTTCTTCGGTTACGAATCTTCCCGTGAAGGCGCCGACGTAGTTTGTCCCCCAGCTGTCCCCGGGGTTGTTTACAGCGGCGTCCTGATAGCTCTGTCCGCCAAGGCGGAGAACAGATTTTGCCGTAAAATCTGACAGCATATTTTCAGACATTTCGTATTCCGGGAAAACAAATTCTCTGCTGCTTCTCTCGACGATATATGCCTCGCCGTCCCAAGTGATAGTAAAAGTACGGGCAAAGGTAAGTTCCGATTTGCCGTTGTTGAATACCGTGCCTTCGGGTATAACTATCGTTCCGTCCTCGGGAAGATAATAGCCCGTCATACAGAGTGCGTTGGCAATATCCATACCCTGTATCGCCGCACCTTTTACTTCCGACATCTTCTTGCCGTTGAAAATTATCTGCTCTTTGAGCTTTTCGGTCGCTGCGTCGGGGTTTACCCACGAGTTATAGCCCGTTATACAATCGTTGCCCTCAACCGTAGTCATGAGCATATATAATTGAGAGTTACTTGTGCTGTGAGGGTGAATTATAATCGAATCTACCTCGTATTTATCTACGTTTTCGGCAGTTGCGGCTACGGAATACGCCGAGCCGTTCCATGTTATCGTGAACGTACAGCCGAATTTTATCCCTTTTCCTTCCGCACTGTCCCACGTCGAGTTTTCGGGGATAACTATCTTGTCGCCGGCAGAAAGAGCAGATTTATATCCTATATATAGTCTGTATTTCTGTCCGCCCGCCGAAATGGTAGCGCCCGCTTCTCTGAACGTCTTGTCGTTGAGCTTGACCACGTCCAGAAGTTCGTCCGCAACCGTGTATAGTCCGTCGCAGCCGTGATCGTAAGTGTACGGCATATCGATATAAAGCTTGTTTTCATCCGAAGCGAACACGACGACCGACAGATCTTTAACGATCTGATAATCGGTTTCTTCCGCACGCACGGAAGCCGACTGAGGCAAAAGTGCGGCTAATGAAAAGGCAAAAGCGCACACGAAACTGAGTAAAATAAACCAGCGTTTTTTCATAAATAACACCTCGTATTATTTTCGGAATGAGTTTTTCTCAAAACAAAAAACACTCCATCCCTTTTCACTTTACATTATATCACCATAAAAACACATTATACAATATTTATTTTTTATTAAAAAGTTCTCTGTATTTGTTTTTTTGTTGATTTTTTTATTTATATGTAGTAAAATATAACCATGAATACACTTAATCTTTCGGGTTTGCCCTTTGCGTCTATGCTGAACTCGTATGACGACGAATTTGTCCATAATCACGAATTTTACGAATGCTTTTATATAAGCGAAGGAAGCATCTATCACGAGATCAACGGTCAGACAACGCTCTTAAATATCGGCGACGCCGTTATAATAGCCCCGGGCGTCACCCACACTTTTCACAGAATACCCGGCAAAAACTGTTCTCACCGTGACAATATGATTTCGGCAGAGCTTTTCCTTAATTGCTGTAATTTCCTCGATAAAGGCATTGCCGACAGGTTAAAGACAAACGGCTATATCGAGTTTTTTATGCCGAGCGAAAGCCTCGCACTCTACGAACAACACATCTTGTCGTATATAACCTCTAATATAATAGCGCAGAGGTTGAAATTCGAGAAAAATCTCGTAACGTTTCTCCTCGGCTATATCGTGATGCCAATGCAAAAACACATTATGCCCACTAACGATTTTCAAGCAAAATGTATCACGGTGATAAATTCCCGCTTCACCTCTCATGGCGCCGTTAAAGAAGTTTACGACGAACTTAAATTCAATAAATCTTACCTCTCGAAGAGGTTTAAAGACTCGTTCGGGGTAACGCTTACGGAATATATAAACGAACTTAAAATAAAGCATGCGGCGTACCTCTTATCCGTCACGGAGATGACGATACCTGCGATATGCGACATGGTAGGCATCGAAAGCATTCCGTACTTCCACAAGCTTTTTAAAAAGTATTACGGCACAACTCCACGAAAATCACACGCAAATTTATAAGTAAGCCCGAAATATGTCCCGTCAACGTCGAAAAATCTTACGCATATATCCTTTTTGGGTTTACTTATTTACATCTTTATACAATAAAAAAGACAAGGCGGCGAGCCTTGTCTTTAAGTTTAAATAATTATTGTTTTACAACGTCGTATCTCGTGTAAACACACTTTTCCGCTTCTATAAAGAGCGCTATTTTGTCTGCGTTTTCGGGAGGGTAAATAGTCGACGACATGACGTTTCCGCCCTCGAAAAATTCTACCGAATATCTGTCAAGAACGATAGTTATCTTCGTGTTTTTACCGCCCGAGAACGGCATTTTGCGAACGCCCGAAAGGCTCAAACCGTCCTTTTCGGCGCCCCTTATCTCTTCGCCCGACTTCGAGCGATCGAACTTCCAAAAGCCATTTTCAAGTTTTATCGAGGTGAAGTTTTCGCCGCCAACTCTGAGTTTCAACTCAAAGCTTTCAAGTCCATCGGCGTCTATCTCTATAACGCCGATAACAGCCTTGTCGGTAAGGTTTTTATCCACCGAAGTTTTGAAAACCTCTCTCTTGTTTACAACGGGCGTCTGAATGACTTTTCCGTTTTCGACGGTCATCTTTCTCGGCACGGTCAACATTCCGGCAAAGCCGTACTTTGCCGACGGAACGTTTCTGTCCCACATATTTAGCCAGCCGATAAATATCTTTTCGTCGATGCCGGCAAAGCATTGCGGGGCGTAATAGTCGAAACCGTAATCGAGTATGCCCTCGCTTTTAACTTCGAATTTTCCGCTTGCAAAGTCCATTTTTCCGAGGAAATATCTCGTGGAATGAACGTTTAAGCAGCCGTCCTCTTTCGGTGGAGGAAGCTGATCGCAAACGGCTATCATGCCGAACTGCTCGACAAAATCGGGGCACTCGAACATGATCCCTTCGCTGTCGAAGCCGAGGGTGTCGCCGACAAATTCCCATTTAAAGAGGTCGGGAGAACGATAGAGAAGAAGTCTGCCCTTATGCTCTTTCGTCTTAGCGGCGACAAGGCAATAGAATTTCCCGTCGTGGCAAAAGACGTGGGGATCACGGAAATCGCACGGGAGATATTCTTCGGGAAGTTGATCCGAGCCGATGACAACGCCGTGTTTTTTGAACGTAATGCCGTCGTCGCTCTCGGCAAGGCATTGCACCTGACGGATATTATCACCGCCGCCGTTCTCCTCGAAGCCCGTGTACATTAAATAAAGTTTTCCGAACGCACATATAGCCGTACCCGAAAAACAGCCGTCTTTATCCCCGTTTCCGCCGGGGGCGAGAGCGATGGGCAAATAGCGCCAGTTCGTGAGGTCGGCGGAAACGACGTGTCCCCAATGCATGGGACCCCAAACCGTCGAGAAAGGATGATACTGAAAAAAAACGTGGTATTCGCCCTTAAAAAAAACAAGCCCGTTAGGGTCGTTTATCCAACCCTTTTCCCCTGTAATATGAAATGCCGGAAGTGTATCTTGTTGTTCGGAATACGCTTTTTTGCAGTCTTGATCGTTCATTGATAGCACCTATAATTAAAAAATTTGAAAAAGTTTTGTCTTGCCGCCGCCGTTTTACGGCGGCGGCAAGAAACGTATAATTATCTGTTTGTGGCGATATAGCCGCCCTCGGTGTTGGGAGCGGTTTCGTAATAAGTTACGAAGTCGTCCATTGCGATACAGCCCCAGCCCTCTTTCGCATCGTCAACGATCCTTATAAACACGGTACGTCCGGCAAATTCGGAAAGATTGACGTAGTTTCTGTACATTTGTCCGTATATCTGATGTCCGTTTATAAGTGTTCTGACAGCGTTACCGTTAGTAATATCTATTATCTGTACATAGCAATCGTAATTGCCGCCGCCGAACATAAACGAGATCCAACCGCTTCCGCCGACGGTAAACAAACAGCTCGACAAAGCGCCTTTAGCCCTTTCTCTTCCGCCGCCGCTGCCGGCGTCCTCCAAGCCGCTTATAAGGTATTTACCGACTTTGTTATACTCACGGTATTTATGATCGCCTTCGGGTATCCAATCCCAATAAACGCCGTTCTGCTCGGAAACGTAAACGAAACTTCTTCCGTCCGTTTCGCCGGTATCGTAGTTGTCTAACGTCCAACCGTCAAGGTTGCCCGTTTCAAAGCCACCGTTGTATATTTGATATACGTTAGAGGGAACGTTT
>CACXDQ010000276.1 GCA_902766475.1 uncultured Eubacteriales bacterium | reverse complement strand
GATATTAAATATTTGCGGTAATTCGTCAAGACTTGTTTTTCTGAGAAAGCCTCCCACTTTAGTTATCCATTGCTCAGGATTTTCAAGCATATGAGTCGGAACGTCGTGCGGAGTATCGATACGCATTGTTCTGAATTTCAGAATATTAAATGTCTTTTTATGTATTCCTACCCTTTTTTGTTTAAAAAAGATAGGTCCTCTACTGTCGATTTTGATTGCTATAAACAAAACTATCCATATTGGAATAAGTACGATAATTCCAATTCCGGACAAAACAATATCGATTAGTCTTTTAAAAAAATGCTTATACAAAACAATTCCTCTTTTATACGGCGGCGATTTTTCGTAAATTGCCCGTCGACGTTATCGCAAGCTCGGATGAACAAAACTGCGGAAATTCCACGCCTATCGCTATAAGCCTTTTTATCTGCTCTTTAGTAAGCGCTTTTCCTTTACGCTTGCCGAGATAAATCTGCTTTTGCTCGTTCACCCATTTATTAAGCCATATTCCGTCCGGTCGATATGACGACGGAATTTTTAAATTTCCGTGATTTTCAAAGTATTTCTTGGCAAGCTCAAATCTGACTTCCCACGGATCGGGTTTTTCCCAAACCATTCCGAGGGCGGAAAGCTTTTCCTTTCTTTCGTTTGAAAGTCTGTCCTTCTTCTCTCTCTTGTTGGAGAGCCAATCGCCCAACTTAAACCCGTCGTCGGTAACGAAAGTTGCCGCAACGTCGAGATTGCCGAACTTCTCAAAATGCTCCAAAGCCTTTCGGTAACCGTATTCCCACGAAGAATCACGCTTACTTGCCCAAACCATTCCTATTGAGCTGAGCTTTTCGATTTTATCATTACTAAGCTCTGCGCCGACGTTTGCGCCGTTGCGAATGAGCCTCTGTTTATTGAGCCATGCGCCGAGTCTGAGTCCGTCCGCCGTAACGTATTTGCTATCCAAATTCAAATCGCCATGCTTGACGAAATACTCCTGAGCGGCGGCAAAATATTTATCCCAAAGCCAGTCGTTCTGATCCCAAATCATTCCGATAGAATCGAGTTTTTTCACTCTTTCTTTCGTCAGATATGCCGACTGCGCTCCGTTTTTTCTGTACGTTCTCAAATTGCTTATCCATGCGCCGAGTTTTACGCCGTTTTCATCGATATAACTCACGGGAACAGCCAAATTGCCGTTTTCGTCATAATACACCTTTGCACAATCGTAAAACCTTTGCCAAGACAGATCTTTAACGCTGTCCCAGACCATTCCGATAGAATTGAGTTTTTCTATTCTGTCCTCGTCGAGCTTGCCGTATTGCTCGCCACGATAAACGCTCCTCTGCGTAAATATCCAATGCCCGAGCGAATAGCCGTCCTTTGTCTTATATCTTCTCTCGACTTCGAGATTGCCGAATTCTTTATAATACTTTTCTGCCTCGGAAAACATCAATTCCCACGAAGCGGAAAGTGCGTCGTTTAGCCTATCGAATATTTCCCTTGCGTCTTGCAAATCGTCGTAAATTTTAAATCGCTCGTTGACGATATTCTTTTCAAGCCCTAAGGAACGGTAATAATTTATCGCAACTTGCATTTCCTCTTCGATCGTGCCGATACTGTAAAGATTTTCAATATTGTTTACGACGTCGAAGATAATGGGATCTTTATCCTTGCTTGCGGAAAGCGCACGACCTATTTGCTGTTTGTAGATAATGGGTGAAATAGTCGGGCGGAAGAGTATTACGCCGTCAACTTTTTCAACGTGAACGCCCTCGTTGAGCATATCGATACAGAACAGAAGTTTAAGCCTGTCGCTGTTATCTTCTTTAAACGCCTTGAACTCTTTACTCGTTTCGGCATTGTCGGAATAAACGACGTAAACGTTGGGATTTTGATCAATTTTTCCGAACCAATCGGGAACTTTACTTACCATTTCCCTCATATGTTCGACGCTTGAACAGAAAACTATATATTTACCGTCTTTTGCCTTGATATGTTTTTCAAAAACTTCGCTTAAACCGTCGGCTTTATTGAGTGAGCGGCGAAGCGCATCAAGATACCTCTGAGCCTCGTCACGAACGGCTTTATTTTTTGCGTTTTTGATTTTTCGCTGATACTTACTTATCTCTTTTGAATAAGCATATACCGACAAAACGTAGGTCGGGGCTTTCAGAATTCCTCTGACGATCGCCTCGCCGAGCGTTATTTCGGAAGCGATATTGCCGCCGAACAGCTCGTTTGCCATATTGCGTTGATTATCGAGATAGCGGATAGCCGTTGCCGACAGACCGAGAATAGGAACGTCTTTGTAGGCGTTTATCAGTCTGTTTACGCCTTGCCCCCACATATCCGCACCGCAACGGTGAAACTCATCGAGAATGATATAATCGGGCGAAACGAGCTTTATCTCGTCAGCCGACATATTCATCAAGCGTGCGTAAGTGAAAAATTTTACGTTGTTAAGCTTTTCACCGCCCGCTCTCACCCAATTATCAATCTGCGTTTCGAAGATATATTCCGATGGTGAAAGCCAACAAACGGTTTTATCTTTGTTTTCTTCGCACAGTTTAAAGCCTATAAACGACTTGCCCGTACCCGTCGGATGAATGATCGCCGCTTTATTTGTAATCGAGAGCATTTCGAGGGCAGAATTGTAGGCGTCGTTATTATGCTGAAATAATTTGACCGACACTTAACCGCCCCCTTTATGCAGAATTAGATATGCTTTTTAAATAATGAAAAACCACCTATTAAAATAATAGATGTATTTTATCTGATAAAATTATATCATTTTACTAATGATATGTCAAGGATATAAAACGCAATTGACGGCTAAAAATAGTTTTTAAATATATATTTTTTCATTTTTAATATCAAATTCTCAAAAAGTGACCACCTATTATTTTAATAGGTGAACAGAAATGATGGTTTGGCGGCGTTGAGCCGTCTTTTGTTTTTTATATGTGTTTATATGCTCTACAACAGTTTACCAAACCGAGCATTATCAACGACGCAGACCCTTTTACCAAGCCTCTTTTGTTATACTTTATTCTACACATAT
>CACXDQ010000275.1 GCA_902766475.1 uncultured Eubacteriales bacterium | reverse complement strand
TTTTTTTATATACAAAAACCATAAAAAGCCACACTGTAATAGTGCGGCTGATTACTTCGATATTAAATTATAATTGCTTACGCTTTGAGGGCGTTGATTCTCTTTGCAAGCCCGGACTTCTTGTTAGCGGCGGTATTCCTGTGATAGATACCATTCGATACAGCCGAATCGATGATAGATGCGGTTTCGGGGTAGAGCTTTACAGCTTCGTCATAGTTACCGGCGTCGATAACTGCATTGAGCTTTTTGATAGCCGTTTTAACTTCGGACTTGTTGTCCTTGTTGACGTTGTTCTTCTTAGCATTTACGATTACACGCTTTTTAGCGGATTTAATGTTAGGCACTTTATTTTCTCCTTTTAGTGACCAAGTTAATACATATTATATTTTAACACAAAAAAACCAACTTGGCAAGAATATTTGAGTTATTTTTGCAAATAAAATATATTATTTTCTTTGTTTTTTTAAAGTCGGTCCGTTTTCAATTAAATAAAAGTAATTTATTTTGGATTTGCGTCATATAATATTCGGTAAAGGTGACATATATGTATGATGACAGATGTATAGCCGTTTACGACAGCGGCGCCGGCGGACTTAATATAACAAAGAGAATAAGAGAAAGGTTTAAAAGCGAAGATATAGTATATTTTTCGGATAGAAAAAATTTGCCTTACGGAGATAAAAGCGATGGGGAATTGAGGCGGATAATAGAAAATAATATAAGGAAAATAAACGGGTTTTGCCCCAAACTTATCATTATGGCGTGCAATACCGTTTCGCTTGCCGTCCGTGAATACGGCATAAGCTCTCCTGTCATGCTTTTAGGTGTGTATCCAAAAGTTAAAAACAATAAAAAGACGCTTTTGATATGTACGGAAAGGACGGCTAAAAGCGATTGCGTTAAAGAACTTTTGAGAGAAAACAAATCGCTTACGGTATCACCGCAAAGGGGTTTTGCCGAAGAAATCGAAAAATACCTCGCATACGGCGTATTGCCGCAAATAAAAGAGAGATTCAAAGGCTTTCACGATGAATTTGATTTCGTTTCGCTCGGGTGTACACATTATTCTCATATGAAAAAAGAAATAGGCAAGATATTTAATCGTGCGGAGATCATCGACGGTGCGGACGATACGTTTTTATCCGCAGAGAGATATTTAAAAACTAATCCGTCGAGAGAAAAAGAGGGCAAGATATACTTTACGGATAAAAATTATGAAAGGATATGGGCTGCGCTTTGAAAATGCGCCGCCTTTATTTTTTACCGTTTTTGTTCCTTTTGAGCAATATCAATGGATATTTTTTTCACAAAAGTGGAATTTTTTAGAAAAATGTGGCTTAAAATGGTTGACGGTGGAGCGATTGATATGATATAATGAAATCAACAACGATACAAGGGAGGTTTATATGATCGGTACTTATTACCACAGTCTTGATTCTAAAAACAGAATCAGAATGCCGGCAAAAGTAAAGAGTCATATGGGGGACGACTTTGTCTTTTTCAAAGCGCCTGGACCTTGTATTTACGTTGTCCCGAGGACTATCGAGGCGGAAATTGAAAGGAAAATCGATAATATAACGATCTTTGATCCGGCGCAGATGGATATATCAAAGGTCTATGCGGGTTTCAGTGAAGCCGCTATGGACGAACAAGGAAGAATAACGATTTCCGCCAAACTTAAAGAATATGCCGAAATCGACAAAAACGTAGTTACGCTTTGCGTCGGTAGCAGGCTTGAAATATGGGCTGAAGAGGTAAGAACGGAATTTGAGAACAACCCGAATTACGATCCGTTCAGAAAGGAAAAAGCTTATCTCGACGCAGTTCAGAAAGTTATGGTCAAAACGGAAAAGAGCGAGGGCAACTGATGCAGTTCGTTCACATACCCGTAATGCTCGAAGAGTGTATGAAGGCGCTTGATCTTAAAGAGGGCGGAGTTTATTTCGACGCAACTTTGGGCGGCGCAAGCCATACTATGGAGATACTCAAAAGGACAAGCCCGTCGGGTAAAGTCGTTGCGACCGATTTGGATGAGGAAGCTATCGCCAACGCAAAGGTAAAACTTTCCGACTATTTAGACAGAATAAAGATTTTTAACACAAATTACAAAAATTTCAACGAGGTTAAAAATCTTGCCGGCATAGACGGATTTGACGGTGCGCTTATGGATCTCGGCGTTAGCAGTTACCAACTCGACAACAGGAGCAGAGGGTTTTCGTACATGGCTAACGACTCTGTGCTTGATATGAGGATGAACAGAAATTCCGATAAGAGCGCATGGGACGTTGTCAATAAATACGATAAGTCGAAGCTTGCATATATTCTATCCGTTTACGGGGAAGAGAAATTTGCCGAAAATATTGCGGCAAATATCGTCAAGGCAAGACAAGTAAAGCCCATCGACACTACGGGAGAGCTTGTTGAGATAATCGACAGAAGCATTCCCTTTAAATTCAAGCAAAACGGACATCCCGCAAAAAAGAGCTTTCAGGCTATAAGAATTGAAGTAAACGAAGAGCTTGACGGCTTGGACGCAGCGATAAAGGACATTATAAGAGGGCTTAAAAAGGGCTCGCATGTCGCAATAATAACATTCCACTCGCTCGAAGACGCAATAGTGAAGAGAACTTTTAAAGACCTCGAAACAGATTGTATCTGCGATAAGAGATTGCCAATTTGCGTGTGCAATAAAAAGAGAGAAATCAAAATTCTTACAAAAAAACCTATTGAGCCGAGCGAAGAAGAGCTTGAAAGAAATCCGAGATCTAAAAGCGCAAAGCTCAGGGTTGCGGAAAAACTTTAAAAAAACCTAAAAAATTATTATAAAAGGAAAGGAGCGTGAATAAAATGAACTATGAAAACAGCCGCATCGGCGTTGTGGACGAAGTGAGAAAAGATACATATAACAACAACTATGCAAAAACCGTTGAAGATACGGACAGCAGAATCAAATACGACAATTACAGCGGATTTTATGCTTCGAACGATACTACAAAAACCAAAAAGACTTACGTTTCACCCGACGTCGAATTTTTACCGCAGGAAGATTTCAATAGCATTTTATTCGGTAGAAATACGAGCGACTCTTTGACTTCCGCCGAAAATAAAGTCGATTATAACGGCGGCGAGAAATATAACGGTGTGTTATACGAGCCTATCGACGATCCGTATAAACCAAGCGATCAGACAATGCGTCACGGTACTGACGCCGTCGACGATTATGCTACCGTCAAGATTGTCGATAAAAAGCATACTGCTAAAATGATCAGACAAGAAAAGAAAAACAGCGAATACGGTTTAAATCTTCGCGGTAAAATTCTTATCGGAGTTTACGCTTTGGTCGTAACGACTATTTTTGCGCTCATTCTCATAAATGCGAGGATGCTCAGAAATATAGACAGCTCGATAGATACTTATAACGCACAGATAGAAACCTTAAATGAAGAAGTGATCGAGCTGAGCGCAAAGCTTCAGGATTTAAGCAGTAATGAAACTATTTCCGAAAAAGCTATAAAGATGGGAATGGTAAAAGGAGAATAAAAATTAATAATTACAGCGTTAATATTTTACGAAGGAGGTTACTCTCGATGATTGTCGGGATAGCCTTCATTTTTTTTGTCGTAATAGGCAGAGTGTTGTTCGTTCAGATAATCGACGGCGGTTTTCTTCAGTCGAAAGCGATAGATCAGTGGACGAGAGAGTTGCCCGTATCTGCGTCGAGAGGGCTTATCGTGGACAGAAACGGGGTTGTGCTTGCCGGTGAGCAAAGCTCTTATGCGGTTTACGTTCGCCCGAGATGCGTAACCGACGCCGAACGTGTTTCCGACGTAATATCCGACGTTTTAGCAGTCGATCGGGACGAATTTTATAAGAAGATCACTGTAAATCCGAGTTCTGAAATTACGGTATGCAGAAGGGTTGATAAGTCGATAATTTCAAAGCTTTCCGATTATTCTTTGGACGGAGTTTATTTTGCAGAGGACAATACCCGAATATATCCGTATAATGATATGTTGTGTCAGGTTTTGGGGTACACGTCGAGCGACGGGAGCGGGCAGTCGGGTTTGGAGAAGAGATACGACGCATATCTCGGCGGTTATGACGGCGAAGTGTTATATGAAGCCGATCTCATTGGTAAGGACCTTTCAGGAACTTCGGCAAAATACATCGCCGCAACGAGCGGTTTAAACTTAAAACTTACGATAGACTATGAAATTCAAAGTATATGCGACGGCGTAATGCGTGAAGCAATGACGGAATATACCCCGAAAAAAGTTGCGGCTGTGGTTTTAGATCCGTCAAACGGAAGTGTTCTTGCAATGAGTCAGCTTCCGTCTTTCGACTTAAACGACGTGCCGAGAGACGATTTGAATACGCTTAACATAGTTGGAAGAAATACTATAATAACCGACTCTTACGAGCCGGGCTCAACGTTTAAAATTCTGACGGCGTCAGCCGATATAGAGGAGTTTTTAAAGGGGAATAGTAAGGCGTTTTCCATGAATTATGTTTTTAATTCGAGCAGATTCAGAAGCGTTGACGGCAGACAGGTGAAATGTTGGAGTACGCACGCAAACGGCAAACACGCAAACGAAACGCTTGCGGAAGC
>CACXDQ010000274.1 GCA_902766475.1 uncultured Eubacteriales bacterium | reverse complement strand
GCTTATTTTTTTGCGGTTTCTTTTTTCCTGCAGGCGGAAGGCGAAATTCCGTAATAGTCCTTGAAAACGTGATTGAAATGACTGAGCGAGGAGTATCCTATTTTAGCGCATATGTCCAAAGTGCCGTAATCGGTATCCGTCAAAAGGTTTTTTGCATACGTCATTTTAAGATTTGTAAGGAATTTGACAGGGGTCGTATTCAGATAGTCTTTAAACGCCTTTATTATCATAGGACTCGAATAATGGCAAATATCGTACATGTCGTTTACGCTTTTATCTATAAAATGCGGTTTCGTTATCTCGTTAAGCAATGCTGAAAACCATTGAGGGTATGCGTCGTTTTTTGTAAAACTGAACGTGTTGTATATCGACAGCATATTGAACAACAATAAATTTAAATTTGCCGTTCGCAACTGCGTTTGGTCGTAAGGGATAGTGTTGATTACTCTTTTTAAATAATTCATATATGCGAATTGCTCGTCGGAAGTTTGAAAAATGATATAGTTGTCGGCGGAGTTTATTGTGTCTTTCATGGTCGGACTGATAATATTTGTGAAATAATTAAAATATTCGCAATCTACGGCAAGGTTTATATGTTGGGTATGGCTGTCTTGCATATAAAAAAACTTGTGCTTATCGTAAGGTCTGACTATGGACATATCTTTTGATTTTAATAAAATCGTTTTTTCATTTACATAATATTTGATAGGTCCTTTAGTCACTAAAAACAACTCATAATAATCTTTATGAGTGTGTAGCGACGTTTCCAAGTGATTCCATACATGAAAATCTAAATTGCTGTTTTTATCGTCAAATGCCGAAAGTTTTCCAAATAACTGCGTCTGCATAAATTTATTATAAATCAATCTGTCGGGCTTGTCGAGGTTTTTTATGGATTATTTAAAAAAATAGCAAAAAAAAATAAAAAAATAGCAAGACATTAAAAGTTGGGCTGATGTATAATATCTGTGTATCAGTTACCGATTTTAGCAAAAAAATTTGGAGAAAGTTAATGGAAAACGGCGTTTCCGATTTGCGGTTTAACAACGTGTATCATAAAAGAAATAAATTTCATGCCAAGAGACAGGCGAGAACGGGTCAAATGCTTTTTCTGATATGCATGCTTGCGATCCCCGTCGTAAACTGGCTTGTCTTTTGGCTGTACGTTAATTTCAGTTCGATATTGCTTGCGTTTCAAACCGACGTGGCGGGTGAAATTAAATGGACGACTCAAAACTTCGTTACGTTCTGGAAGGCTATAACCGACAACGGAAACGATTTGAATCTCGCTCTGAAAAACACGGGGCTTTACTTTTTAAGTGGCGCTGTAATTACTATGCCGCTGTCTTTGCTTGTAAGTTATTTTTTATCGAAGAAGATTTCGGCATATAAGTTTTTCAGAATTGTTTTTTATCTCCCTTGCATAATCCCGCCGATAGTGCTTACGTCGGTTTTTTCCCAGTCGTTGCTCCCGACCGGTCCTGTCGGCGAATTGTTGCAAAAAATAAATCCGAACTACCCCATAAACGGACCGCTTAGAGTGAACGATTCCGTGATACCGACGCTGACCATTATATTATATACTGTGTTGACGGGTATAGGCGGTGATATGCTGATATTCAGCGGCGCTATGTCGAGAATACCGACCGAGATATTCGAGTCTGCGAAATTGGACGGGTGCGGACCGTTGAGGGAAGTGGTAAAAATAGTTTTACCGCTTATACTTTCTACCGTTTCCACAAAGATCGTATTGCTTATATCCGGAATATTTTCCGCAAGCGGACCGATAATGTTGTTGGTTACGGGCGAATACCGGACTTCGACGATAGCGTTTTGGATATACAACATCGTAAAAGAAGAGGGAGATTATAATCTCGTCGCAACTGCCGGACTGTGCTTTACGGTCGTTTTAATACCGTTGATAATCTTAGTCAGGGCGCTTATGGATAAATTGTCGGACGTTGAATACTGAGGTGCGATATGCAAAGCGACTTAAAACTAAAAGCGAGTAAAACGAGTTTGCTCTACAAAAGGACAAGCGGAGAAAAAGTTATTTATGCCGTGGTTTTCGCCCTGTTTGCGTTATATGCGATAATTATGATATTCCCTTTCATATGGGTTTTTTATACTTCGTTTAAATCGTCGTACAATTATTTTGAAGATTTGGAAAACTTCAGGGCAATGGCTTTACCG
>CACXDQ010000273.1 GCA_902766475.1 uncultured Eubacteriales bacterium | reverse complement strand
ATGGCTAAAAACGCAGGGATAAAGGAGAGTTATCTCGCTTTTATACCGTTTGCGGCTTACGTCCTTCTCGGCAAAATGAGGGACGACGGAGCGCTTAAAATGCACGACGGCAGCCCTCGCCCGAATGCGCCTTTAAACGTCGTTATCGCAATCGTTTCATCGTCGCTGATTGCTTTGACGTACCTTATTTTGGATATATTGTACGGCTTTAACGCCCTTTTCGAGCTGATTTCGATTTTCGGTCAGGGCAAGGCGGCGACGCTTAATACTTTTACGGGCGCATCTCTCGCCCCGACGATGATGATTATATTTTTTAGCGTCATATTGACCTACGTCCTTCTCTTTGTCAAGGCGATGATATACAGTTCCGTTTTCAAGGCGTATGCGCCCGAAAAGAGTAACGCCTATTTCATAATAGGTCTTATAGGCGAAGTGGTGATAGGGCAGGGCTTGTTGTTCGCCATAATGCTCTTCATCGTAAGAAACAATAAAAAGCAGAGTTACAGAGATTATATCAACAGAAAAATGGCGTCGTTCGGCCGTCCGCCTTTCGGAAACAACGGTTTTTACGGCAACTTTGGCAACGGCTTTAACGGCAATAACGGTTACGGCAGACCGCCTTACCAAAACCCGTATAACAACAATAACGGCTTTAACGGAGCGGGCGACAATCAAACCCAAAAGAGGGCGGACGACAACCCGTTTGAGGAGTTTCCCGACGACAACTCGTCAAACGACGACGATTTATTTAACTGACAGATAAAATGGAAAGAAACATTGCGGCTATATCGACGGCGCTCGGCGTGGGCGGCGTCGCTATAATAAGGATAAGCGGAGAAAGTCCGCTCGACATTGCGGAACGGATGTTCAAGCCCCTCGGAAAGACGGAAGTCAAAGATTTCGAGCCGTATAAGATGTACGTCGGAGAAATTTACGGCGAGGGCTTTACCGATTTCGGAATGTGCGTATTTTTCAAAGGTCCAAAGAGCTATACGGGCGAGGACATGGTGGAATTTCATTGCCACGGCGGCATAGCTATCTCCACGGGTATACTGAAAAAGGCGTTTGCGCTCGGCGCAAGACCGGCTACGAACGGCGAATTTACAAAACGTGCTTTTATGAACGGCAAGATGAGCCTTTCTTCATGCGAGGGGCTTATCGACATGATAAACGGAGAGAGCGTTTCGGGCGTCAAGGCAGGGTATTATCTCTACCGTGAAAAGCTCACCGAAAAGATAAAATATCTTCAATCTCGCTTGACCTATGCGCTCGCCTTTTTGGACGTCGGGATAGATTACCCCGAAGAGGGCGTCGTCGAGGACAACACCGAAGAGGTCATAGCGGCGGTCGAAGAGGTGAGGGAAGAGATAAAAAAACTCCTTTCGGGCTACGGCAAGGGCAGAATAATCAAGCACGGCGTTAAGGTTTCGCTCATCGGCAAGCCAAACACGGGCAAAAGCTCCATTTTAAACAGACTTTTAGATTACGACAAGGCAATAGTTTCCCCCGTCGCCGGCACTACGAGAGACGCCGTCGAGGGGCAGATAGATATAGACGGAATACGCTTTAACCTCTATGACACCGCCGGCATACACGGCACGGGCGACGGGATAGAGAGCGTCGGCATAGAGATGTCTAAAAAACTGACTTACGGAAGCGACGTTTGCATAGTCGTTATCGACGGCTCTTCTCCGCTCGATAAAGACGACGAGGAAGTTTTGTCTTGCAGCAAGGACATGACGAGGATAATAGTCGCAAATAAGTCGGATAAAGGCATAAAATGCGGCGTAAACTTCGATATTGCGGTGTCGGCGGTATCGGGCGAAAATATAGAAGAGCTTAAACGTAAACTGTTCGACGTAACTTGCGGAGCCAATATCTACACGGGCGGCGATATGCTCACCGAGGAAAGGCATTACAATTCGCTAAAAGAGGCGGAATTAAGCCTTTCGGACGGGATAGAAGGCTTTAAGGCGGGCAACACGCCCGACTTTGTCGCCCTCGATATAAAATCGGCGTGGGACAGCCTCGGCGAAGTGAGCGGCGAAACGGCAAGCGAAAAGATAATAGACGAGATATTCGCAAAATTCTGCGTGGGCAAATAAGAGAGGATAATATGATAGATTTAGAGTTATACAACGTATTTTACACCGTTGCAAAGGTCGGAAGCCTTACCAAGGCGGCGGAAGAACTTTACATTTCACAGCCCGCCGTATCGCAAGCTATAAAGCAGTTGGAAGCTCAGCTCGGCGGCAAGCTCTTCAACCGTGTCAGCAGGGGAATGGAACTCACCGACACGGGCGGCAAACAGCTCTTCGAGGTCGTCGAAAAGGCTATAAGCATGCTCGCCGGCGCCGAGGCGAAATTTAACGAGATCAAAAACATAGCTACCGGCTCTTTGGTAATAAGTGCGGCGGACACCGTCGTAACGCACTTTTTAATGCCCTATATCAAGAT
>CACXDQ010000272.1 GCA_902766475.1 uncultured Eubacteriales bacterium | reverse complement strand
CTTTGTTTTCGCTCTGCGCCTTTTTCCATGCCTTTATCTCTTCAAGCCTCGTCTTGAACTTTATTTCAAGCCCCTCTTCGGTCGGGCGGTAATATTCTCTTCCCACGAGCGAATCGGGCAGACATTGCATATCCGTTAGCTTTTCTTTATAGTCGTGCGCATATCTGTAACCCTTTCCGTAGCCGAGTTCTTTCATGAGCTTGGTCGGTGCGTTTCTTATATTTAAAGGAACGGGCTCTGCAAGCATTTCGAGAGCGTCGATTTTAGCGGTGTTGTAAGCCGTTTCCATTGCGTTTGACTTGGGTGCAAGCGACATATAAACGACCGCCTCCGTAAGGTGAACGGAACATTCGGGCATGCCTATGAAATGACAAGCCTGATAAGCCGCAACGGCAATTTCCAAAGCTCTCGGATCGGCTAAACCTACGTCCTCGCTCGCAAATCTCGTAACACGCCTTGCAATGTAAATAGGGTCTTCGCCCGCTTCCAACATTCTCGCAAGCCAGTAAACGGCGGCGTCGGGGTCGGAATTTCTCATCGATTTATGTAAAGCGGATATGATATTGTAATGTTCTTCGCCCTTTTTGTCGTATAAAAGCGATTTTTTCGAAGTGCATTGCTCGACGGTTTCGGGCGTAACTACTGTTTTATCTCCGTCCGTTTCGGCGTTTAAAACAGCCATTTCGAGAGTGGAAAGAGCGCTTCTTGCGTCGCCGTTTGAAAATTCGGCAATCATGTTTACGGCGTCGTCGCTCATCTCGACGTTGAGCTTTCCGAAACCTCTGTCGTCGTCTATCGCATGGCGGAGAAGCTTAGCTATATCTTCGGTTTTGAGTGCTTGCAAGACGAATACTTTACATCTCGACAAGAGTGCGCCGTTCACCTCGAAGGACGGGTTTTCGGTCGTTGCGCCTATAAGGATAATACTTCCTTTTTCGACGTATGGCAAAAATGCGTCTTGCTGCGCCTTGTTGAAACGGTGTATTTCGTCCACGAAGAGAATAGTTCTCTCCCCGAAGCGGCGAGCTTTTTCGGCTTGCTCCATTACTTGCTTTATCTCTTTGATTCCGCTCGTTACGGCTGAAAAATCGACAAATTCCGACTTGGTCTTGTTTGCGATTATCCTCGCAAGGGTAGTTTTACCCACTCCGGGCGGCCCCCAGAATATCATCGAGCCGATATTGTCGTTTTCTATAAGTCGCCTTAATATTTTTCCCTCGCCGATGAGGTGCTTTTGCCCCACAAATTCGTCGAGAGATTTCGGTCTGAGCCTCGAAGCGAGCGGCTCGGATAGTTCGTTTTCAAAAAAAGTCTGTTGTTCCATATCTTAAAAAAGGGCATAAAAAAGCCCACCCTTATATCATATCACACAACGCATAATATGTCAATACCTTTTTGAAAAATATTGTCATACAAAATTTTTGAAAAGTGTATTGACAACCCGCAAAATATGTGTTATACTTTAACCACAAAGAGAGAAGATGACCGAAAACGGTGAGGAGAGTTTAATTAAAGGGGAATATCCCCTCGGTCATTTAAAAGAAAAGGAGACCGCCGATGAATTGAGCAGCTTTAAAGTATCAGACCTTACTAAAAAGATAAGGAGTGCAAAACTATGTATAAAAATTTAATAAGGTGTTATTTTAAAGAATAAACAATCGGGAGTCCGCCAATGAATTAAGATTTTGGAAATAAGGTAAAGTTTGCGATAAAAAGTGCCGAAAGAATTCGGGTGAAATAAATAGAGATTGCACATAACTTTACGGTAAGATAAAACTGAATATATAAATTTTTAAGCCGTCGCATTTCAAGCGACGGCTTTTCGTTCAGTTTATCTTTGTCTTTACCGATTTCAGTGCGTTTTTTTCGAGCCTTGAAACCTGAGCTTGGGAAAGACCTATTTCCGACGATATCTCCGTCTGCGTCTTTCCCTCGTAATATCTCATATAAAGTATCGTCTTTTCCCTTTCCGAAAGTTTAGCGACGGCGCTCTCTAACGCAACGTTTTCCGTCCATCTCTCGTCGGTGTTTTTTTCGTCGCCTATCTGATCCATCAATAAAAGGTCGTCGCCGCTCTTGCTGTAAACGGGATCGTAAAGAGAAACGGGGTCGGAAATGGCGTCGAGCGCATAGACAACTTCTTTTTCTTCGATATTAAGTTTGTCGGCTATTTCCGCCAAAGTTGCAATATCGTCTTTTTCGGTTTCTATCTCTGTCCGAGCTTGTAAAACTCTGTACGCCGTATCTCTTATGCTTCTTGAAACCCTCAAACTGTTGTTGCCTCTTATAACTCTCTTTACCTCGCCCATTATCATAGGCACGGCGTAGGTCGAAAACCTTACGCCGAGAGTAACGTCGAAGTTGTCGATAGATTTCAATAGCCCTATCATGCCGGCTTGAAAGAGATCGTCGGCGCTTACTTTTGCCGACGGAAACCTTTTTATTATCGACAAAACGAGCCTGATGTTACAAATCGCAAACGTTTCCCTCGCCTTTTTGTCGCCCTCTTTGATTTTCAAAAGCAGTTCGTCGCATTCCGACGGGGTAAGTCTTTTAAGATTGGAAGTGTCAATTCCGCAAATCTGAACTTTTCTTTCCATAAAACCTCCTATGTAACGGCTGAGGGTAGTAAAAGTATGGGCTTTTAAAGTTTTCTTATTCCGTAGTTTTACAGACGCAAAATGTCGAATAATCGACTTATAGAGGGGCTTTTGTTGTTTGCTATTATATTTTTACCATCTTTGGCATAAGATATACCGAGAGGTTATTATTATGGAATACAACTATTCAGACTTGAAGAAAAAAAGCGTTATAAACATTGAGGACGGCAAAGACTTGGGCAAGATAACAGATTTGGTGATAAATTTTCCCGAAGGAAATTTAAAGGGCATAATCGTTCCCGGTAAGAAAAACGCATTGTTTTCTGGCGGGCAGCTGATCATCGGCGTTAAGTGTATAGAGCGTATAGGCAACGATGCGATTTTGGTAAGGCTTATCGAGCGAAAAGAAAAGATCGAGGACAACGATTTTGAATAGTTAAAGATAAATTTTGTCTTTTTGATTTTATGCCGCTTATTTGCCTTTAAAATAATTGAAAAAAAAGGTTTTATATGATATAATATATTTATATCATTATAAGCGAAATGAAAATGTTGTCGATAGATGAATTTTTAGATAAAAATAAGGTTGCGGCTATGGGCGGCGTTGCGCTCGCATTCGTGGGCGACGCAGTTCATTCTCTCTACGTCAGAAAGACGCTTGTTTTAGAGAAAGACTATAAGACGGGCGACCTCAATAAACTTTCTTCGGAGATAGTATGCGCCAAGGCGCAGTCCGATTTTGTCGAAAAACTGATGTCGGTTTTGACCGAGGACGAGTTGGCTGTCTTTAAACGTGCGAGAAACGCCAAAAAGGGTACGAGGGCTAAGCACGCAAGCGTTACAGATTACAACAATGCGACGGGCTTCGAGGCGGTGCTCGGCTATCTGTACCTTTCGGGAGATAGAGAGCGGCTCGATTTTTTGCTCAATTACGGAGGATGATATTATGCAGATCGAAGGGAAAAATTCGGTAAGAGAACTTTTAAAATCAAATAAGACGGTAGATAAACTTCTCGTCGCAAACGGTATGAGGGACGTAGAGTCATCCACCCTTATGAACGAAGCCAAGAGAAAGGGAATAAAAGTACAGTTTGCGGACAAGTCTATTTTGGACAAGTCGTCCGTAACGGGCAGACATCAGGGCTTTATCGCATACGTTTCAGATTATAAGTATTGCGAATTTGATGATATGCTCGAAGCGGCAAAGGATAAAGAGGACGCATTTTTCGTCGTCTTGGACGGAGTTGAAGATCCGCACAATCTCGGCAGCATAATAAGGGTTTGCGAGTGCGGCGGGATAGACGGGCTTATAATCGGCAAACACCGCTCGGCGAGCGTTACGGACGCCGTAATGAGAATATCCGAGGGCGGGGCAAATCATATAAAAATAGCAAAGGTAACCAACATAAACGGTGCTATAGATCGATTAAAAGAGGAAAACGTGTGGGTGTACGCCCTTGAACTCGGCGGACAAGCTATCTATAAGACAAATTTAAAAGGGCGGCTTGCCCTCGTCGTCGGCGGCGAGGATACCGGCGTAAACAGCTTGACGCAAAAAAAGTGCGACGGCAAAATATCGATACCAATGTACGGAAACGTAAACTCTCTTAACGCTTCCGTCGCAGCCGGGATAGGCATTTTCGAGGCGCTAAGGCAGAGAAAAGATGTTTGAAAATTTAACCGATATCGAGTTGGTCGCCCTTCACAGAGAGGGTAATATCGACGCTTTTGATTCGATATATAAACGTTATAACAAGCTCATAAAGAAGATTTCGAGGTCGTATTTTTTAGTCGGCGGCGACAGCGACGACGTCGAGCAGGAAGGTCTTTTAGGGCTTTTGCGTGCCGTCAATACATATGATTTAAGTAAAAACGTTCCGTTTTCATCGTTTGCGGCTATGTGTATCGATTCGTCTATAAAGACGGCGGTGCGGCTCTCGAGGGGTAAAAACCAAACGCCGCTGAACGACGCCGAAATGATTTCCGAGAAGTTGGCTTTATCCATTGTGTCCGATCCCGAAGCGGATTTTATCGAGAGCGAAACGGGAAAGGAATTTGTCGATAAGATATTCGACGGCTTATCGGATACCGAGCGAAAGATATTGAATATGTATATCAGCGGTTATAAATATAAAGAGATAGCCGACGAAGTGGGAACAGACAACAAGTCGGTCGATAACGCATTGCAGCGTTGCAGAAAAAAAATAATGGAAAAGGGCATAAAATGGCATATTTAGCGCTATACAGAAGGTTTCGTCCGTCCGGCTTCGACGGCTTGGTCGGGCAGGAACACATAGTTAAAACACTCGTAAACCAGATAGCTATGGGAAGGATAGGACATGCCTATCTCTTTTGCGGAGCAAGGGGAACGGGAAAGACTTCGGCGGCGAAGATATTTGCCCGTGCGATAAATTGCGAACACCCCGTAAACGGCTCTCCATGCGGTAAATGTCCTTCTTGCGTTGCGCTTTCCGACAGTTCGAATCTCGACGTTCTCGAAATGGACGCAGCGTCTAACAACAAGGTCGAAAACGTAAGGGAAATAAGGGAAAAAATACAGTATCCGCCCGTAAACGGCAAGTATAAAGTATATATAATCGACGAAGTTCACATGCTCACGACAGAGGCTTTCAACGCCCTTTTAAAGACGCTTGAAGAGCCGCCCGAACACGCCGTTTTCATTCTTGCCACCACCGAAGTACACAAGCTTCCGTCGACGATATTATCGAGGTGTATGCGCTTTGATTTCAGGCTGATACCTACACGCAAGATAGCGGACTTAATTGCGAAAATTTACGACGAGATAGGCAAGGAATACGACGACGAGGCTGTCGTTGCGATAGCGAGGGCGGGCAACGGGAGTATAAGAGACGCTCTTTCCGTTGCGGACGTTTGCGTTTCGTACAGCGACGGCAAACTCACGTATTCGGACGTTTTGGACGTCCTCGGCGCAACCGATACGCATAAGATAACCAAGCTTTTGGAAGACATTTTTAAGTCCGATACGGGCGAAATGCTCGAAGCCGTCGAAGAGCTTTGCGATTCGGGCAAAAGCGTCGGCGTTTTATGTAGAGATATAATAACGAGAATGAGGGAAATCATCGTCGCAAAAACTTGCAGAACGGGCAAATCTATACTTGAATTGCCCGACGAAATGTACGACGAGTTAAAGCGTATAGGCGACGAAACGGACAATTCGAGGATGCTCAGAGCCCTTGAAATATTCAGCGAGGCGGAAGGCAGTTTAAGGTATTCCGCCACGCCTAGAATAGTGCTTGAAACGGCTTGCATAAAGGCGGCAAGACCCGAAGCCGATAGAAATATCGACGCACTTAATTCGAGGATAACGGCGCTTGAAACGGCAATAAAAAACGGCGAATTTACAGTAAAGACGACACTCGTATCGCCCAAAACGGCGACAAGTTCTGCGCCTTTGGACGAGCCTTACAAAAAACCCGAAAAAGCCGTTTTAAAAGAACAAAATGCGGACGACGGCTATATGGGCGATATGTCCGTTCCCGAGCCGCCGGCAGAGGATAACGGCTTTATTCCCCCCATTGATGAGGGTTCGCCCGATTTAAACACCGTCAAAGCCGAGCCGCAGTATGCGGCGAGCGCAAATATGAGTGCGGCTAAAATTTGGGGAACGGT
>CACXDQ010000271.1 GCA_902766475.1 uncultured Eubacteriales bacterium | reverse complement strand
TATCACTTCGCCTTGCCCGATCCCGAGCCGTACATGGGCAGCGAGAGGGAAGATTATCCCGGCACGATAAACGTTATAAGAAGCGAAATGCTCGGGATGAAGAAATTCGAGGTCGGAAAGATAGAGGGCGGCAAGATAACCCTCGCTCTTACGGGCTATGAAAACGCCGAAATAGTAAGAATTTTCGACGCAAACGGCGATTATGCGTCTTTAACTTTGGACGTGAGCGGTTACGTTGCGGACGCCAAACTTCACGGCAAACATTCCGTAAACGTACTCGTAAAAGCGGGCGAAGAACAGAAATTGCTCGTTCTTCCCTATCTCCTCGTTACTAAGACGATAACGACCGTCGACGACCTCATTGCGCTCCGTGCGTCCGCAAATACGCAGATTTACGGCTACTACGAAGTCGCAAACGACATCGACTATACCAATACGAGCTACGGCTATTACGGACAGTTCTACGACAGGGACGACTTCGGCGCATTCAGAGGCATATTCGACGGTATGGGACACACCGTTACCGTAAACAGTAACAGCAACAATCACGGCGCTTCCGGTCTTTTCGGCACTCTGTTCGGCGCAACGATAAGAAACCTCAACATCGTTGAAACCAACGCTGCGATAAACTACAATAATAAGGCGGTAGGTATCTTTGCCAAACAGATGTATAACACCGAAATAGTCGACGTTACCATTACCGTTACGGGTGCGGAAAAACTCGACAACTCCGCCGCATACACGACGGGATTCGACAGCGGCTTGCTCGCATTCGGCTCGGCTTCGGGCAACAAGCTCAAAAACGTTACCGTTTACGCTAACTCGGTAGTTACCCCCGACGGAACGGGCGAATTGCATTTAGGCGCTCTCCTCGGCAAGTATCACTATATTACCGGCGCTTCCTATGAAAACGTCGTTATCTACGCAGCGTCTTTGGCGGAAGTCCATCATGCGCCGGGCGGCAACAGCGTTACCGCAGACGAATTGGAAGGCGTTACGCTCGTTAGAACGACTAAGCTCGAACAGCAGAAAATAAACGTAGAAAACATCGCAGACGACAAGATAACCCTCGCTCTCGGCGAAGAGAATGCGGAAGTTGAAAAGGTATTGTATAACGGCGGCGTCGTTGCGAACGGGCTTGAAGTAAACGTCGCAGACATCATAAACGACAACGCTAAACATGGCGAAAACAGCTACACCGTATTTTACAGCGTCGGCGGCGAAAAGAAAGTTGCGGTCATTCCCGTACTTTATATCACCAAAAACGTCGCCACCGTTGCCGACTTTGCATCCATAATTCCCACGGAATACACCAAAGAAGGCAACACCTTCACATCAAATCAGAAAGTTTACGGCTATTACGTCCTCACCGCCGATCTCGATTTCGAGGCGGCTTGGGCTAAGAACGAGGGCGGCATAATGACGGCTTACGAAAACGCTCAGCTCGGCTTTAACTGGGCAAACGGCAACGCCTTCATGGGCACGCTCGACGGCAACGGCAAGACCATTACCGTCAATACTTCTCTGTTCGGTTGGAGAGGTTGGGGTATGTTCGGCTGTCTTTACAATGCCGTAATAAAAGACCTCAACATAATTGAAAACGGCTACGATATGTTCCGTGACAGCAGAGCTATCTTCGGTAAGGGCATATATCACACCACTTTCTCCAATATCGATATTACGATAGCCGGCGAAAAGCTCACCGCTACGGAAAAAGCCGAGGCGTCGGGTATGTTCAGCTTCGGCACGGCTCAGTATTGTAACTTCTACGATATAAATATCTATGCAAACAACGTTAAAAAGCAGGACGGCACTGTCGGCGCACTCGATCTCGGCGCAATAATCGGTAAGGCTGCCGCACCCATAGTCATCAAAAACGTCAACGTTTATGCGGCGAGCGTGATAGAGGCTTACCACACTGCGGGCGGCGACCTCACTCCCCTTATGGGCAGAGATACGGACGGATACAGCGGCTTTATAACCGTTATAATTCCCGAATACCTCGATATGCAGATCTTTGCCGCAGACGAGATAACCGACGGAAAGATAACCCTTTCTTTCGGCAAGTACGAAGGCACTAGAGAAGTCGACGTTTCCGAAGTTTTGGAAGATAAGTCCAAACACGGCGAAAGAATGATCGCCGACGCATATATCACGGTAGACGGCGCAACCAAATGGGTAGTAGTTCCCTACACCGTCATCACCAAGAAGATAGCTACCGCCGCCGATCTCGACGCACTTATACCTTCCGCCGGGACGAGCGTTTACGGTTATTACCTCGTAACCGCCGATATAGACTACACTTCGACTAACTATCACGGTTTCTTCGGCGGTTGGGACGATACCGGCGCATTCAGAGGCACGCTCGACGGCAACGGCAAGACGATCACCTTAAACAGTAAAGCTCATATCGGCAACGGCAACGGTCTTTTCGGTAAGGCTAACGGCGCTACCGTCAAGAACGTCAATTTCGTCGAAACGGGCTACGATTTCACGAAGAGAGGAAGGGCGGTATTCGCCAAGGCGATCTATAACACAACTTTCTCCGATATCAATTTCAAAATAACGGGTGCGGTAGACCTCAACGAAGAGCTTATTACGTCGGCAAACGGCGACGATTACGGTATCTTCGCATTCGGCACCATTCAGAAGTGTACGTTTAAAAATATCAATATCGACGCAAGCGAAGTTACCGACGACAAGGGCGCTACCGGTCCTCTTCAACTCGGCGCAGTCATCGGTAAAGCGGGCGGCTGGATAGTCATCGACAACTTCAACGTCTATGCGGCGGGCGTTGTCGAGGCATACCACATGGCTCAGCAGGCGGACATTCACCGCATGGGCAGAGACGATGGAGCTTTCAAGGGCTTTATCAATGTAATTACCCCCGAAAAACTCGACAAACAGGTATTTGCGGTAGGCGAGATAGAAAACGACACGATAACCCTTTCGCTCGATAAGTACAATGGCGGAACGGTTACCAAAGGCACTAACGTCATTAACGTCGCAAACGTTATCGCCGACGAAACCAAACACGGTGCGGAATACACGGCTGTATTATATATCACCGTTGACGGTGCGGAAAAGTGGGTGGTAATTCCCTATTCGGTAGTTACGGCTAAAATAGCTACCGCCGCCGACTTCATAACCATAATGCCCACGGCAGGTAGCGTTACGGGTTACTATTATATGACTGCCGACGTCGATCTCGAAGCGGCTTGGACTAACGGCGTTAAAGACGCTTACAGCAACGTTCAGAAAGGTTTCAGCTGGGGAAACGGCAACGCCTTCAAAGGCACGCTCGACGGCAACGGCAAGACTTTGACCGTAAACACTTATGAGTTTAACAGCGGCGCTAACAAGATATACAACTTCGCTATGTTCGGAGCTTTGAACGGCGCAACTATCAAAAACCTCAACGTTACCGACAAGAGATTCGATTGTAACGCTTCCGCAAAGGGTTTATTCGCAAAGGGCGTTTACGATACGACTTTCGACAACGTAAATATAAATATAGTCGGTGCAAACGCTCTCGACGAGGCTATTACGACCGTTCCCGGTGAAGATTCGGGTATCTTCGGCTTCGGCACGATACAGCGTGCGACGTTTAAAAACATTACCGTAAACGCTCTCGACGTTACCGACGCAAGCGGTGCGAGAGGTCCTCTCAATATAGGTACGGTAATAGGTAAAGTTTCCGCACCCGTCGTCATAGAAAACTTCAACGTCTATGCGGCGAGCGTCATCGAAGCTTACCACCTTGCAGGCGCTGCGAACAGGCACTATCTCGGCAGAGACGGCGACGGCTATAAAGGCTCTATCACCGTCGTTGCTCCCGAAACGGTCGCAATGCAGGAATTTTTGGCAAGCTCCGTAACGGACGGCAAGATAACCCTTTCGCTCGGAGATTATACGAGCGCAACGATAAACAAGGTGTATGGCGCCGCCAATGAAAACGGCACGATAACCGTCGACGTTTCGGCTATGCTTACCGACGAAACCAAACACGGCGAGGGTGCGGCTTACGTCTACGTTACTATAGACGGCGAAAACAAGTGCGTTTACCTTCCCTACGCAATCGTTACCAAGCAGATCGCTTCGGTAGACGACTTCGTTTCGGTAGTATCCGCAGGCGGTTTGATTTACGGTTACTATACCCTTAAAAACGATATAGACCTCGATGCGGTTTGGGGAACTCAGGGAGCGACGTTGTATAACTCTGTCGCAAGCGGTTTTGACTGGGGTCAAGCAAAGGCGTTCAAGGGCACTATCAACGGCAACGGCAAGACCATAATAGCAAGACAGAGCGGTATGGGTATGTTCGGCGCCATTAACGGGGCTACGATAAAGAATATTACCTTTGAGAGCAAGAATATCACAAACGCAGGCGGTCAATCGCTTCTCGCAAAATCTCTCGATAATAGCAAGTTCCTTAACGTAACGTTCAACTTCCCCGTTTTAGATGGCTCCGCAGCGATTTCGGGACCGAATATCGGTTATATCGCATTCGGAAGAGTTTGG
>CACXDQ010000270.1 GCA_902766475.1 uncultured Eubacteriales bacterium | reverse complement strand
GGAAGGCGCATAAGCGGCAGACAACCTTGTGCCGCTGCGACACTCACGAAAAGACGAGAGCTTAATAGAAAAGACAAGTCGGATAGAGGGTAGAAATACTCTTTATCCGACTTTTTTGTTCAATATAGGCAATTCCCTTTTCGAGAGACCCTTCGACTTCGCTCAGGGTGACAATGGGGGTAAGGCGGTGAGGGCGAGCCTTGTCTTGCTCGTTTCTTTTATAACTATACAAAACGCAATCAAGCCTTTCATAAAAATACTTCTTGTCGGTGTTTAAAATTGACGGGAAGTATTTTTTATGTTAAAATATACTTGATAAGGAGCTTTTATGATAAGTTTATTAAGACAGCCCGACGCCGTTTACGGCGTTACCGAGGCGGGTGCTTTCAGATTTGAAGAAAACCTCACCAACGACGTTAAATTCGATTATTCCGTGGGTGAAAATTCGGCAAAGCTCACCGTTTTCCCGAGCGGCAGCCCGATCAAATTTTTAAAGCTGCGTTTCCGTGGTGACCTCACGGGCGTAGACAGAGTGTACGGCGACGCATGGGAGAGGGCGGGGCTTCGCTCATTTCTCGAATGGCACGCCGTCAAGGCTTCACGCTCGATGCCGTGGTTTTGCTATCTTCTTGAAAGTGGCGAAATGTCCTGTTTCGGCGCTAAAACGGGCGCAAATTCGTTCGTGTCGTTTCAGGTCGATTACGACGGCATTACCGTGTTCGTCAATCTCTGTTGCGGAAACGAGGGCGTAGACCTCAAAACGCCCGTTTTGGCTTGCGAAATAGTTGAGTCGGTCAAAAACGGAAAGAGAGATTATTACGAGGTGGCAAAGAGTTTCGCAAAGAAGATGTGCGACGCCCCCGTTCTTCCCAAACAGCCCGTTTTCGGCGTAAATAACTGGTATTGGGCTTACGGAAATATCTCTGACGAGGACGTAATTGAAGAGGCGAAACAGCTTAAAAAACTCACGGAAGGCTGTAAGCATAAGCCCTACTTTGTCATAGACGATGGCTGGCAGAAGAGCAGGGAAAATCCCGCCTCGCTCTACAGGGGCGGCCCGTGGGTAGGAAACAGCAGATTTCCGGATATAAAAAAGACGGTTGACGAGATCCACGCCCAAGGCGCTCTCGCCGGCGTGTGGATAAGGCCTCTCCAAACCGAGGACGACGCTCCCGTGGAAGCCGTTTTGTGCGATTATTACGATTACGGAAAGGTCCTCGATCCATCTCACCCGTTCACGCTCGAAAAGATAGAGGGCGAAGTACGCCGATTGAGGGAATGGGGCTTCGACATGATAAAATTCGACTTCACGACGATGGATACGACAGGCAGACATACCCTTACCGCCGAAGAGGACCACGTAAGCGAGCTGTGCGCCGCCGACCGCAAATTTTACGACAAGACAAAAACTCTTGCCCAAATTCTCAAAGGGCTTTACGCCGCCGTTCAGCGTGGGGCGAACGGAGCCGAAGTTATCGGATGCAATACGATAGGGCACCTCACGGCGGGCATAAATTCAATTTACCGCATAGGCAACGACACGAGCGGCAAGGCGTTCGAGTGGACGAGGCGTGACGGAGTAAATTCCATGATGCGCCTTCCCTTAAACGGCAATTTCTACCTCGCTGATCCCGATTGCGCCCCATTTACGGAGATGGTCGATTTCGACATAAACGCCGATTATCTCATGATGTGCGCAATAACGGGCTGCGTTACGATAGCTTCCGTCAAGCCCGAAATTCTCACCGACGAGCAGATAAAGAGGATAAACGAGGTGTTCAAAATTGCCGACAAGGGCGGTCTTGGCTACGGCATTTACGGCTATGAGAAAAATTCTTATCCCGAATTTTTCGTTTCTCCCGACGGCAAAAAGATAAGGTTTGACTGGAACAGAGTTTATGACGGATCGAGGATCTCGCTCACCTGGTATGAATAGACAAAATGAAAACTTTTCCTAAAATCGGGAAAAGTTTTTTGTTTTGTTTGGTGAATTATACTTTTAAGTGCAACATATAAAGGGCTTTGGGTTTACTTTTTTTAAATCGGCTATGCAAGCAATTCCCTTTTTATCTGTCACCCTGAGCGAAGTCGAAGGGTCTATGTACACGACGAGAGATAATATAGAAAGACTTATTATGATAAAGTTTTGTTTTTAATTCTCTTTATCATAATTGTTTGTACTATGCAAGCAATTCCCTTTTCGAGAGATTCTTCGG
>CACXDQ010000269.1 GCA_902766475.1 uncultured Eubacteriales bacterium | reverse complement strand
TTCGCACAGTTTAACAACTTCTTCGGCAAGCTCCGTGCCGCCCTTCCCTCCGTCTGCCCAAACCGTGGAAAGTTTTACGTTTACGCCAAGCTGTCTGCACTTTTCAATGACGAGTTCAACTTCTCTGTCTGTATCCGTCGGAAATCTGTTTACGGCAACGACAACGGGCAAACCGTAAACTTCTTTCATGTTTTTAATATGCCTTAATAGGTTGGGTAAGCCATTTTCAAGAGCGTTGAGATCTTCGTTTCCGAGCTTGTCCTTTTGCATGCCGCCGTGCATTTTAAGTGCCCTTACCGTTGCGACAACCACGACCGCATCGGGTTTCAACCCGGCATAACGGCACTTTATATCGAAAAATTTCTCTGCGCCGAGATCCGCCCCGAAACCGGCTTCCGTAATACAATAATCACCGAGTTTAAGCGCTGTTTTAGTCGCAATTACGGAATTGCACCCGTGTGCGATATTTGCGAAAGGTCCGCCGTGAACGAGTGCCGGCGTTCCCTCTAATGTCTGTACCAGATTGGGTTTAATTGCGTCCTTTAAAAGCGCCGTCATAGCGCCTTGCGCCTTTAAATCGCCTGCCGTTACGGGTTTACCATCGTAATTATATGCAACAATAATTCTTGCAAGCCTCTGTTTTAAATCGGAAAGAGAAGAAGCAAGACATAAAACCGCCATCACCTCGGAAGCAACGGTTATATCGTATCCATCCTCTCTCGGAACTCCGTTTACCCTTCCCCCAAGTCCGTCTACGACAAATCTTAACTGTCTGTCGTTCATGTCGACGCACCTCTTCCAAGAAATGCGCCTTACGTCGATATTTAAAGCGTTCCCTTGATGAATATGATTGTCAAGCATTGCGGCAAGCAGATTGTTTGCTGCGCCAATTGCGTGAAAATCGCCCGTAAAATGCAAGTTTATATCTTCCATCGGCACAACTTGGGCATATCCGCCGCCGGCAGCACCGCCCTTTACGCCGAAAACCGGCCCGAGCGACGGTTCACGAAGTGCCACTACCGTCTTTTTACCTATTCTGTTCATTGCGTCGGCAAGCCCGATAGTAGTCGTTGTTTTACCTTCGCCTGCGGGCGTCGGTGTAATTGCCGTTACAAGAACGAGCTTTCCGTCTTTCCCATCGACCTTTGAAACGTCTATCTTCGCCTTGTATTTCCCGTAATGTTCAAGGCTGTCCTCGTCTAAACCTACCTTTGCCGCTATTGCCGAAATCGGCTGCATTTTACATGCCTGAGCAATTTCAATATCCGTCATCTTATTCCCTCTTTTTATATTTTCGTCGTGCCGCCTTTAAGCATTACGTCATGATAACCGCCCTCAACTATACTCGTCGGAGAAACGAGCGTTAGTTTAGCGTCTTTTTGCAAGTCCTCTATATTGGTAACGCCGCAATTACACATCGTAGACTTAACTTTATAAAGCGTCTTTTCGACGTTATCATGAAGTGAGCCGGCGTACATAACGTAAGAATCGACGCCCTCTTCAAAGGAGAGTTTGTTTTTACCTCCGAGATCATAGCGTTGCCAGTTTCTCGCTCTGTTGCTACCCTCGCCCCAATATTCCTTGACGTAAGTGCCGTTTATATTGAGTTTTTGCGTCGGGCTTTCATCAAATCTCGCAAAATATCTTCCGAGCATAACGAAATCCGCACCCATTGCGAGCGCAAGGGTTATATGATAATCGTGAACTATTCCGCCGTCGGAACATATAGGTATATAGATACCCGTTTCCTTGTAATACTCATCTCTTGCGGCTGCAACTTCGATAACGGCGGTAGCTTGTCCTCTACCTATACCCTTTGTTTCTCTCGTGATACATATAGATCCGCCGCCTATACCTATCTTGACGAAATCTGCGCCGGCTTCGGCTAAAAATCTGAAACCGTCCCTGTCGACGACGTTTCCCGCCCCGACTTTTACGGTATTACCGTATTTTGAACGTATAAAATCGAGCGTCTTTTTCTGCCAACAAGTATAACCCTCGGAAGAATCTATACATAAAACGTCCGCTCCCGCTTCGACAAGTGCGGGAACTCTCTTTTCATAATCGAGTGTGTTGATGCCTGCGCCTACGAGATATCTCTTCTCCTCGTCAAGTATCTCTCTCGGGTTTTCCTTGTGTTCCGAATAGTCTTTACGGAAAACGAAATACATCAGATTTCCGTCTTTATCGATTATCGGGAGAGAGTTTAATTTATGCTCCCAAATAATATCGTTCGCCTCTTTAAGCGTCGTTTCGGCAGGTGCGGTAACAAGCCTGTCGAGCGGAGTCATAAACTCTTTGACGGGTGTATTCAAGTCCATTCTGCTGACTCTGTAATCACGCCCGGTAACAATACCGAGAAGCTTTCCGTCGTTTTTGCCGTTTTCGGTAATGGCTATCGTGGAAAAACCGTTTCTTTCCTTTATCTCTATCACGTCCGCAAGCGTGCTGTCGGGCGTAAGATTTGAAGCGCTTACTACAAAGCCCGCCTTATAATTCTTTACCTTGGCAACCATTTTTGCCTCATCCTCGATCGACTGCGACCCGTAAATAAAACTGAGACCGCCCTCTTTTGCAAGCGCAATAGCGAGAGTATCATTAGAAACAGATTGCATTATCGCCGAAACCATCGGAATATTTAATTTCAACGGCTTTTCGCCGTTTTTCTTATCGAACTTGCAAAGCGGAGTTGAAAGATCGACGTTTGCGGGGATACAATCGGGAGATGTATATCCTGGTATGAGAAGATATTCGCTGAAAGTGTGACATGGATCATTGAAATAGTGCGCCATAAGATCTCCTTTATCGTTTTGATATATTTCTTCTATTATAAATGAATATTTGAATTTTGGCAACTGTTTTATTGAAAATATTTTTAAAGTAAAGATAAAGACCGCTTTAAAGGCGGTCTTTACGTTATTCAAGCTCGAAAGCTCCGGTATATAATTGATAATACTTGCCCTTTTGAGCTATAAGCTCGGCATGGCTGCCCCTCTCGATGATTCGACCTTGATCCAAAACCATTATGACGTCGGAATTTCTTACCGTGGAAAGCCTGTGCGCTATCACGAACACCGTTCTGCCCTTCATAAGGCTGTCAGTACCTTTTTGAACTATCTGTTCCGTCCTGGTGTCGATTGAAGAAGTCGCCTCGTCCATTATCATTACGGGCGCATTGCATACAGCCGCCCTCGCAATCGATAAAAGCTGTCTTTGCCCTTGAGAAAGATTTCCGCCGTCGGCAGTGAGCATCGTGTTATATCCGTCGGGAAGCATTGTAATAAAGTCGTGAGCGTTTGCAAGTTTAGCCGCCGCATAGACCTCTTCGTCCGTGGCGTCAAGTTTGCCGTAACGGATATTTTCCATTACCGTGCCCGTAAACAGATTTGTGTCTTGTAAAACGATCCCGAGCGAACGCCTTAAATCGGCTTTCTTTATCTTGTTGATATTAATTCCGTCGTAGCGGATCTTGCCGTCCGCAATGTCGTAAAATCTGTTAATAAGGTTTGTTATCGTCGTTTTGCCTGCGCCCGTCGCACCTACAAACGCAACCTTTTGCCCGGGTTTTGCATACAGAGTTACGTCGTGAAGAACGATCTTATTTTCCGTGTAACCGAAATCGACGTGGTCTAAGACAATATCGCCTTTAAGCTCCGTATATGAAACCGTACCGTCGGCTGAGTGCGGATGTCTCCAAGCCCATTTTCCAGTTCTTTTGTCCGTTTCGGTGATATTGCCGTTTTCGTCTATCTCCGCATTTACGAGCGTAACGTACCCCTCGTCCTCTTCGGGCTGTTGATCGATAAGCTCGAATATTCTGTTTGCGCCCGCCATCGCCATTACAACGGAGTTTATCTGGTTGGATATCTGCCCCATTTGGTTTGCGAACTGTCTTGCCATACCGAGGAATGAAACGACTACGGGAATATTAAGCGGATAGAAGAAACTGCCAATAGCCCTATTGAAAACACCCTCGAAACCGAAGTTTATTCCGCTTCCGTTTGACGCTATGTAAATTCCGCAACCGATAAACGCAATTATAACGTACATTATATTGCCTATGTTATGGATGATCGGCATGAGCATATTTGAGAAGGCATTAGCTTTGTTTGAAACCTCGTACAGCTCGGAATTTATCTTGTTGAAGCCGTCGATCGCCTCGTCCTCGTGGCAGAACACCTTGACAACTTTCTGCCCTTGTATCATTTCTTCTATATAGCCTTCGACTTTGCCGACTTCACGCTGTTGCGCCATGAAGTATTTTGCACTGTTG
>CACXDQ010000268.1 GCA_902766475.1 uncultured Eubacteriales bacterium | reverse complement strand
ATTCCACGCTTGCGGAAAAGACGTTTAAAACGGAGGTAAAAGAAAATGGAGAAAAAATCGAACCTTAATTTGACCAAGATAATTGTTCTGTTCGTCCTTTCGGTCATAACTATTGTCATCTTTATCTTGTCCGGATATATTTACGGCTATTCTTCGGTGTTCTACAACAACGTTTCGGACAATCCGTTCATCGATACGCTGTACCAAAAGATCCCGTCCCTTCTCAAAACGATACAGATATTCACTATTTCGTGGCTCGTAATGATATGTTCGAGATGGCTCTTGACCAAGCTTCTTTCAAGAACGAAGAGGGGAACGACGATAGTTAAGCTCATCAACAGCTTTATTAAATATCTTATTGCGATAATCGCAGTTTTGCTAATTCTTTCGGCGTGGGGCGTCGATACCAAAACGCTTATCGCAAGCGCAGGGATTTTGAGCCTTATCATAGGCCTCGGCGCTCAGAGCCTTATTTCCGATATTATCGCCGGCGTTTTTATCGTTTTTGAGGGCGAATTTCAGGTCGGTGATATAGTTATAATCGGCGGTTGGAGAGGTACGGTCGACGAGATAGGCATAAGGACGACCAAGATAATAGACTGGCAAGGCAATATCAAAATTATCAACAACAGCGAGATTTCCGACGTCATCAATCAGACGAAAGAGCTTTCGGTTACGACGTGCGTCGTAAGCGTCGATTACAGAGAGTCGATTGCGAACGTGGAGCTCGTTATTAAAAATAATATGGAAAGGATAAAGAAAGCCATTCCCGAAATAGTCGAGGGGCCGTTTTATAAAGGGGTGGACAGCTTAGGCGAGTCCGGCGTGGATCTGTTGTTTATCGCCACGGTCAAGGAGAGCGACTTTTACGCCGTGAGAAGAGCGCTTAACAGGGAGATCAAAATCATATTCGACGAAAACGGAATAAGCATTCCCTTCCCGCAAGTTACCGTCAATAACCCCGACGACTTTTCGGGACGCCCTAACAGCTCCGACCTCAAAAAAGCGGACAGATTCGCAAAGGAGCAGAGCGACGCTTCCAAATTTATGGAAGACGTAAATAAATAATTTAATCAAGAGTTTTTTCTATGTGTTATGCCCCGAAAGGAAACACCCTTTCGGGGCATATTTTTTCAGTGAACAGTCGTTTTGATTGACATATTAAATAATAAGTGATAAAATAAAACCATGATAGAATTCAAGTATGATTTTGATAAAAAATTAGCGGCTCAACTCAATGCGATACAGATTAGAAAATATATTCCTCTGTTCGTTGCGCTCGGCGTCTTGCTGGCGTGTTTCGGCGTAAGCAGCATTATAAGCGGCGGCATTTCCGATATTATCGTCGGCACAATGTACATTGCGTTCGCCGTTTTTCTCGTTCTTTTCCCCCTGATTGCGACAAATGGCGGCATTGGTAGCAACGATCCGTCGAACGCCACCGTTTCCATGAACGAAAACACGACGGCTACTTGTACTTTTCAGGACGACGGCTACCTCTACACATACGTCGGCAACGGGGTCGACTATTACGAAAACTCTAAAATTCCGTTCCGTCATTTTGTAAGGGCGCTCAAAACCAAGGAATATTACGTTCTCTACACCTCAAAATTGTCGGCTGTCATATTCCCGATAAATTCGATAACCGTAGGTACGATAGAAGAATTCGACGCACTTCTTTATAAGGCGCTCGGGAATTCGTTTAAAAGGAAGGCTTGATCATATGGCATACGTTTTATTGGCGCTCTGCGCCGTTATAGGTTATTTGCTCGGCTCGCTCAGCGCTTCGGTCATAATATCCAAATTGTTCTTCCGTGGCGACGTCCGTTCCCAAGGCAGCGGCAACGCCGGCGCTACAAACATGGCGAGGGTGTACGGCTTAAAAGGCGGGCTTATAGTGCTGTTATTCGACTTTTTGAAGGAAGTCGTCTCCATGGCGCTCGGGCTTTATATCGGCTCGCTCATCATCACGATGTCGTCGTCGACGGCATATGACGGTTTTGATATTTACTGTATGGTAGCGGCGGGCGGCGGCTGTCTTTTAGGTCACGCTTTCCCCCTCTACTTCGGCTTTAAGGGCGGAAAGGGTATCTCCGTCGGTGCGGCGCTTGCCCTCATGATAGATTGGAGAATACTTCTCATAATCTTAGCCGTGTTCATCATAGTATTTATATTGTCGAAAATAGTTTCCGTAAGCTCTATTTCTGCGGCGGCGGCGTTCGTCGTTTGCAGCTTGGCGTTTTATTTTGTCGGCTTTATAACTCTCCCCGAAATGTTGCTCGGAACGATCGGTCCGGTGATAGTTATTTGGCTTCACAGACAAAATATCGTGAGAATAATTAAGGGCGAAGAGAAGAAATTTACCTATAAAAAGGGAAAAGAAGAAAAAAAACATAGGTGATCTATGGCGGAAAATCAATGTTATTCGCTCGGCGTCGACGTCGGCTCAACGACGGCGAAGGCGGTTTTACGAAACGGCGAAGAGATATTATTTGAAAAATACGAAAGACATAATTCCGCAGTCAGAGAAAAGACTGCGGAATTATTGCTTGAAATAAAGGATAAATTCGGAGATTTGCGGCTTTCGTTCGCAATTTCGGGCTCGGCGGGCTTAGGGCTTGCCGAGGATATCGGCGTGCCGTTCGTGCAAGAGGTGTACGCCGAGGGTGAAACGGTAAAAAAGAAAGAGCCGGACGCAAATTGCGTCGTGGAACTCGGCGGCGAGGACGCGAAAATCATTTTCTTCGACGGCGGCACAGACGAGAGAATGAACGGCAGTTGCGCCGGAGGTACGGGCGCTTTTATCGACCAGATGGCGACTCTTCTCGATATCTCCGTCGACGAACTTGACAGGCTCAGTTTAAATGCGGAGAGAATTTATCCCATCGCTTCACGTTGCGGCGTGTTCGCCAAGACGGATATTCAACCCCTTTTAAACCAAGGGGCGAGGAAAGAGGACGTTGCGGCGAGCATTTATAAAGCCGTCGTAAATCAGACGATAGCCGGGCTTGCGAGGGGCAAGAAAATTCAAGGCAAAGTGCTTTTCTT
>CACXDQ010000267.1 GCA_902766475.1 uncultured Eubacteriales bacterium | reverse complement strand
TCGGGGAAGTTATATAGCGGATTTTTATCCGCCGCACATATATCTATAAGGTCACTCATTGCGCTATGCGTGAATACAGTTTTATTCTTTCGTAAAAATCGGGCGTTTTGGCGATCGAGGAAGGTGAAAACAGCCCGTCTTTGACGTGTATGGACGAGGCTATCTCGTGCCCGATGAGGGCGAATACACATTCGTTGTACTTCTCCGCCAAGCCCTCTTCCATCTTGTTTGGTCCGGTGTTTTTATCGGTATAATCTATTATTTCTCTGCAAAGCGGAAGAATGAAATTCCCCATTGCGATGCCGTATAGCTCTTCGAGATATTCCTGCGGAGCGGACACGTCGGCGCAGACGGCTTTCAAGCCGTTTTTCTTTGCGATTTCAATATCGTTTTCGGCGTTTTCGCCGTCCGTTATAAGACAGGGTATTGCGCCGTATATCTCGCACAGGTTGAGGAAATATTCCACACCCGTTCTCTTTTCTTTGCGAGCGCCTATATTGAGCTTTTTCGATAAAACGTTCGCAAGGGTATAGTTATAGTTTTCGTCGAGGTAGTTGTCGAGCGCAACTTTTTCGCTTATGGAAAGGGATAAGCCCATATCGTCCGTCAAAAAGTCAGTAACGCTCTTTCCGTCGTGATAGCGTGCCGTTATAGCCCATGCGAGGTCGAAATACACTTTCTTTTCGTTCATCGTGGCGTGTATCTTCAAAAAAGGCGAGCGGTCGGGGCGGTCTATCTTTATGCCGAAGGGTTTAAAGCGGTCGTTTATTCTGTCGACGAGCGATTTTATGCGTCTGCTTTCTTCATCTCGGAAAATCGAGAGATCGCCGTGAAAATCTTTTATATGCTTATGCGGAACGCCGAGCGCCGCAACGGTAATGAGATTTTTTTCTTCGCCGTCAGCCGAAACGGTAACTTCCGCACCGATGTAATAATGCGTGCCCGAAACGGCTTCCGCCTTAATAAGTTCTTCCGCACCGCCGAGCGAGGCGTGGTCTACAAGCCCGATGACGGGATAACCGTTTTTCTCCGCTTCGTAAGCCGCCGACGACGGAGTGCGGCTGAAACATGAATAAATAGTTCTCACGCATCTGTTTACGTTGCCGTAATCTTCCGCTTCGTCCGCATTTTGCTCTATACCAAAGTTATATAATTTTTTAAACGCCGAGGCTCTCTTTCTTCTGCTCTTTGAAATAAGCCTTTTTTCAAGCTCTTCTGTATTCATAATGATATAAAAACCCCTTATCTGCCTATTAAGTTTAATATAATATGCCGTTTTTGTCAAGTAAATGAAAAAATTTTAAAAAAATAAATAAAAATTTTTAAAAAACTATTGAAAAAAATTTCAGATGTGGTATAATATACGCATGAAACCCTTTCGGAGGTAGAAAAATGAACAAAAGTGAATTTATCAGAGCTTATGCCGACAACCTCGGTATAACCATCAAGGATGCCGAAACATACTTTAACGCTTTCATCGACACCATGACCGATTCTCTTAAAAACGGTGAGTATGTTCACATTTCCGGCTTCGCAACGTTCGACGTAAAGGATAAGAACGAACGTGAAGGCGTAAACCCCCTTACGGGCGAGAAGGTAACCATCAAGGCTTGCAAAGCTCCTTCCGTCAAATTCAGCAAGAGCTACAAAGAGATATTCAACAAATAATTTTTTGTCTGCGGCGGCGTTCCGCCGCCGCAGCGAATTAACCGTTTACGGCGGTTTTTTTATCGAGCGGTGTTTTTGCCCGTTCTGTTTTGTCTTGCCCTTTCGAGAGGGCTTTTTTTGACGCTTTTTATCCCGAAATTTCAAGCCTTGCCGCACTGCACGGCTTTTATTTTGCCCTTTTCAGCTCTTCGAGTTTTTGTTTTACGAGGCAAAGCGCCTTTTTAGGGTCGTCCACGCCCCTTGTCGCTATCTCCATAGGGCAAGGTCCCGTTCCCAATCTGTTTATAATCATTTCCGCAAGCTCTTTATGACGGCACTTCACGCCGTGCTTTTCAAACACTTCCGTCGCCGCCCTCTCCATTACCTCGGCATATACCTCTTTCACGCCGAGCAAAACGTATAAAAGCGCCGCCGCCCGCCCGACTATTCTGTCTGCGGCAGAATAGCCGCAATAATCGTTTTCGTCGTCTATAAATTCGACGAGGGGCGTTATACCCCTTTTTTTCGACGTGTATTCGCTTTTTTCCTTTCTCAAAACGCAGGTGAGTTCGCCGTCACATTCAAGCGTTTTTATCGCCAAACTTAAATCATCCATAAAAATATTATAAATTATATCAAAGGACAGGTCAAGAAAATTGCTCAAATAATTGTCAACCCATTATTAAAAAACAGTTGACAATTATTATTTTAAAGGGTATAATGTACACATGATAAGCGATGAGATATTTTTAAAATTAAGGGCTAACGCAGGCAGTTACGTTTCGGGGGAAAAGCTCGCCGCCGATACGGGCAAGTCGAGAACAGCCGTATGGAAAGCCGTTAAAAGGCTTATTGAAAAGGGCTTTAAGATCGACGCCGTTACAAATAAGGGTTATAAGCTCGAAGAGGACGGCGACGTTTTGAGCGCAAATGTCATTTCTTCTCTTTGCGGCGGCAATGAAGTGAGGGTTTTAGGCTGTGTTTCTTCCACCAACGACGAGGCGAAAAAGCTCGCCGCTACGGGTGCGAAAGAGGGCACGGTCGTCGTTGCAAACCGCCAGACAGAGGGGAGAGGAAGGCTCAAACGCAAATTTCATTCCCCCGAGGGCGGACTTTATATGAGCGTAATTCTTCGCCCCGAAATTTCCGCCGAAAAGACTCTTTTCGTCACCGCCGCCGCAGCCGTCGCCGTGAGGGAGGCTATCGAAAAGGTGTGCGGCGTAAGCACGGATATAAAGTGGGTGAACGACCTCTACCTTTCGGGTAAAAAGGTGTGCGGAATTTTAAGCGAGGCGAGCGTCAATATCGAGAGCGGAACTACCGATCATATAGTCGTCGGCATAGGTATCAATACGGTTAGGCCTATCGGCGGTTTTCCGAGCGAGATAGAGGACAAGGCGGGATATATTTCTTTAAACCCCGTTTTCGATATGAGAAACAGGCTTTGCGCCGAGATCGTAAACGGCATTTTGTCGAGGTATAAATGCGGAAAGACGGAAGAGCTTTTGAAGAGCTATCGTGAACATTCCGCAACGCTCGGCAAAGAGGTAGAGATAACTTGCGGAAACGAGAGTTATAAGGGCGTCGCAAAATACATCGACGACGATTTCAGGCTCGTCGTTTCGCTTTCGGGCGGCGGCGATAAAACTTTTTCATACGGAGATATTATATAGAGGAATAAATAAAGGTGACGCATATGGACAAGACCAACGGAAACAACAAAACTATTTCGGCTAAAAAAATTTCGCTCATGGCGATGTTTATCGCACTCATTTCCGTCGGGGCAATGCTCTCAATTCCCGTTCCGCCCGTGCCGTTTACGCTCCAAACGCTCTTCGTGCTTGCGGCGGGCGCTCTGCTCGGCGGCGTGGAAGGGTTTATCTGCGTAGTTATATATATTATGATGGGGCTTTTCGGGCT
>CACXDQ010000266.1 GCA_902766475.1 uncultured Eubacteriales bacterium | reverse complement strand
CGGCAACTTCCTCAGTGGGAGCTTTTTCGACCGTTTCGGCAACTTCCTCGGCGGGAGTTTCTTCAACCGTTTCGGTAACTTCCTCGGCGGGGGCTTCCTCGACCGTTGCCGCCACTTCCTTTACCGCTTCGTTTACTTCTACGGCGTTTTCTTCATTGTCGATTGCCGCATTTTCGGTTTCCGTAACCTCATCGGTTTCCGCAACCGATTCTTCGGTTTCTGTAAGAACGTCCGCAAAAGCGTCTTTTACCTTCGGCGGAATTTCATCTCTTTCGTATTTTATTGCTATTGGCGCAACGTATCTGTGAGCGTTGTCCGCTGCGCAGTTGTTTTTGCCGAAAAGCGCTTTGAATTCTTCTTCGAGCCGAATTCTGACGGTCAGCGCTTCTTCGTATTCTTTTTTAGCTTTTTCAAGCTCGATTTTAGCCTTTTCGACCTCATCGATTGCCGCTGCGGGTTGCGTTGCGACAGGCTCGGTCGAGGTGGTTACGGTTGTTTCTTCGTTTAAAACTTCGTTTTTGTTTTTATTTTTCTTTTCTTTCATAAAACCACCTCACTTTATGCGTTATTAAAGCAAAACGCATTATTGTCTATATATATTGTAAAATAAAAAAACAAAATAGTCAACCGAAAAACAAATCATTTTTTTCAAACCGACGTAAATAATTTTATTTTTTTTATCGAATATGGTAAAATAAATATATGAGTAAGGTATATGGCGTCGCAATAGTCGGCGGAGGGTTTTCGGGGCTTGTAGCCGCAGAAAAACTTTCAAAGGCGTTAGGCGGCGAAAACGTTATAGTAATTGAGAGAAACGATAGGGTGGGCAAGAAGATCCTTGCTACCGGAAACGGCAGATGCAACCTTACAAACGTCGATATTTCGGAAAAGAGGTATCATTCCGTTATGGGCGGCGAGATAGGTTTTGAAAATTACGGCGAGAGATCTTTGATAGAATATTTTAACTCTCTCGGCGTAAACGTTGCCGAAGAGGACGGGAGAATTTACCCGTCGAGCTTTCAGGCGGGCTCGGTAGTGGACGCACTGCGCCTATCTCTGTCAAGCCTCGGCACGGTCGTTAAAACGGGCGTTTATATCCAAAAAATAACAAAAGACGGCAAAGTTTTTAAACTGAAATACTCGGGCGGCGAAATTACTTCCGAGAGGGTAATTCTCTCTTGCGGGGGAAAGGTCGGCAAGCAGTACGGAACGGACGGCACGTCCTACGCCTTAGCCGAACATTTCGGACATTTTGCGACTGATCTTTTCCCGTCGCTTGTACAGATAAAGACGGACAGAGAGTGGATAAAGGGGCTTAAAGGGCTTAAAATCAAAGCGAAAATCAAACTGTTATCATGCGGAAAAGAGATAACTTCGTCAACGGGCGACGTGCTTTTTACCGACTACGGAGTGAGCGGAAACGCCGTTTTTAACGTTTCGGCTTACGTTCACGGGTTAAAATCTCCCGAACTTTCACTCGAATTTTTACCGTGGCAGAGCGAGGATGACGTGTTTAAATTTTTATGCGCAAAGACAAAGCTCGGCTATATCGGCACGGAAGATATTTTTACGGGAGTTATAAATAAACTGCTCGGTAGGCTGATAGTAAAAAGGTGCAATGCGCAAAAATTCACCGAGAGAGAAGTTGCGTCGCTTACAAAAGAACTTAAAGATTACCGCTTAAAAATAGAAGGAACGCTCGGCTTTGACGAAGCGCAGGTTACCCACGGCGGAATATGCCTTAAAGATATAGACCTTTCGAGTATGGAAAGCAAGCTCGAAAATGGCTTATATCTCGTCGGGGAATACGTCGACGTCGACGGCGATTGTGGCGGTTTTAATTTGCAATGGGCGTACACTTCGGCTTCTATTGCGGCGGCAGACATCAAAAGGCGGTCGAAAAATGATCAAGGTTGACAACATAAAATTGCCCGTCGGAGCAGACGAAGGCGAGATTTTCGAAGTTTGCGTAAAGAAGTCGAAAATAACAAGGTCGGCTGTAAAGCACTTTAAGATACTCAAAAAATCGATAGACGCAAGGGATAAAGAAAGGGTGTTTTACGTCTATTCCGCCGAGATCTCGGACAGAGAAGAGAGTGAAGAGCGGATAGTTTTCGACAGCGTGAAAAGCGATAAAAAGGTCGTTGTAACGGGCTTCGGTCCCGCCGGTATTTTTTGCGCTTTATACCTTGCACGTTCGGGTTTAAAACCTATCGTAATCGAGAGAGGACAATCGGTCGAAGAAAGAGAAAAGTCGGTCTATAAGTTCGTAAACGAGGGTTTATTGGATACGGAAAGCAATATTCAGTTCGGTGAGGGCGGCGCAGGAGCGTTTTCCGACGGAAAGTTATCGACCGGTGTTTCGGGTAAGTTCGTAAGGCAGGTTTTGGTTGATTTCGTTGACTTCGGTGCGCCGAAAGAAATTCTTATCGACGCAAAACCTCACGTCGGAAGCGACAGGTTGCCTACGGTCGTGAGCAATATAAGAAAAGAAATAGAACGGCTCGGCGGAAAAGTTATGTTTTCCACAAAGCTTACGGGCTTTAAGTTTTCGGGCGAAAAGCTCATAGGCGTTAAGACGGATAAGGGCGAGATAAAGGCGGACGACGTCGTGCTTGCGATAGGACACAGCGCCCGTGATACGTTCGGCGTTTTAAAAAATATCGAGATGGATATAGAGCCGAAAGCTTTTGCCGTCGGCGTGAGGATAGAGCATTTGCAAGAGGATATTTCCGTCGCTCAATACGGCGCAAAGTTTGCGCCGCTCCTTCCCCCTGCCGACTACCGCTTGGCAACGCACGGCGGCGGCAGAGGCGTGTTTACTTTCTGCATGTGCCCCGGCGGTTACGTCATTCCGTCGGCGTCGGAAGAGGGCGGAGTAGTAACGAACGGAATGAGCCTTTATAAAAGGGACGGCAAAAACGCAAACAGTGCACTCCTTTGCGAGGTGTACCCCCAAGACTTCGGCGGCGACGTTTTCGGCGGTGTGGAATTTCAGAGAAAGCTCGAACGGGCGGCGTTTGAGGCGGGCGGTAAAAACTATTCCGCACCCGTTCAGCTCTTCGGCGATTTTCTATCCGGCAAGGTTTCAAGTCGTTTCAAAAAGGTTGCGCCGACATATTCCGTCGGCACGAACTTTTGCGATTTAAACGACCTATTGCCCCGTGTTATATCGGATAACCTCAAATTCGGCGTAACCGATTTCGGCAGAAAATTAAAGGGTTTCGATACGCCCGACGCCGTGCTTACGGGTATAGAATCACGCTCTTCTTCACCCATAAGGATATTGAGGGGTGAGAACTTTTCGGCGGTCAGATTTTCAAATATCTATCCGTGCGGCGAGGGCTGCGGCTATGCCGGCGGAATAACGAGCGCTGCGGTAGACGGAATAAAGGTTGCCGGCGCTATCATTGAGAAGTATAAGGGGCTTTAAGATGGACGGGTATATAATCTACAACTGTTCTTTTTACGGCGATAAGGTCAAAAGGCAGACTGAGGAGCTTAAAGAAGAATTTAATAAGAAAGGGAAAAACGTCGAAGTCGTTTCCTCCGATAGTTTTTTTGTCGGCGTAAACGAGGACGGAAACTCTTTTTGCACGCTCGAAAAAGCCGACTTCATAATCTATCTCGACAAGGATACAACGACGGCTGAAATTTTGCAAAAGTCCGGCTATAAGTTGTTTAACAGCCCCAAAGCGATAGGGATATGCGACGATAAAGCAAAGACGTATTCCGCACTTTCGGGCGAGGGAATAAACCTCGTAAAGACGTATTTTGCGCCCAAGCGATACTTCGGCAAAGACGGTGAAAGAGTGCTTGAATACGCCGCCGAAAAACTCGGTTTTCCGATGATAGTAAAGAAGAAAACGGGCTCGCTCGGCGGCGAGGTGTACAAAGCCGATAACTTTCCGCAACTTGAAGATATCTCCGAAAAATTGCAGAGCGAAGAGCATGTTTTCCAAGAATATATAACTCCGTCCGGCAGAGATATAAGGGTCATCGTCATCGGCGGCAAAGCCGTCGCAGCAATGGAAAGGGTAAACGAAAGAGATTTCCGCTCGAACATCGAACTCGGCGGCGAGGGTAGGAAGATAGAACTTTCCGAAAGCGTAAAACGCCTTGCCGAAAAGTGCGCCCGTGTTTTGGGGCTCGATTATTGCGGAGTCGATATTCTTTTAAAGGGCGCTAAACCGCTGTGCTGTGAAGTAAACTCAAACGCATTTTTTCTCGGGATAGAAAAAGTTACGGGGATATGCGTTTCGGGGCTGTATGCCGATTACGTTTTGAATACAGTTTACGGCGAAAAAAGGTAAAAACCGCATTTTTCGTATAAAATTTTATCAAATCACGCCGTCAATCGTTTTACAAATAATTAAGTTTATTATATAATTAAATATATGGGAAAGGCAAAAGTCATTTTCAGATCCAACGTCGGCGGCTCCGAGTTTTCGGGGACGTATTTTGGCGTATTGAAAAGAAACGACGTCGGCTTTACCCTTTCATATTCGGAAAATTCCGAGGACGGAATGATAAACGCCTATTATTCTTTCGACGGGCATAAGCTTTTTGTCGGGAGAGAGGGCGACAACTTAAAGTCGGAATACGTCTTTGACAAGTGGACGGAAACGTCGGGCTTCGTCATTACGGGTTACGGAGAAATTCCTTTAAGCGTGTTTACGAACAGCTTGTCCGTCGAGGATAAGGGCGGCTCGGTCATGATAAAGGCGGATTACGTCGCCACTGTCGCCGGTAACGAGTCAAATTCTACGATGACGGTACTTATAAAATGCGAAGGCGACAGCGCAATGTGAGGGGGAAAGGATAGGATGAAGATAAAATATCTCGGACATTCCTCGTTTTACGTCGAGGGTAAAGATTTTTCGGTGGTAACCGATCCGTTTGACGGTATCGGCTACGACATCGAGCGTGTGAAAGCAAATTTTTGCACCATATCGCACGAACATTTCGACCATAATTTTGCTTTCGGCATAGATGCCGATAAAATCATAAGCCAAAGCGAAGGCGCATTTGAAAAGATCGACAGTTTTCACGACGATAAAGTCGGTAAGCTCCGTGGCGAAAACCGCATCTTTTGCTTTACTATTGACGGAGTGCGGTTTTGCCATATGGGAGATCTTGGCGAGAGCTTCAACCGCTCGCTTGTCGAAAAAATCGGCAAAGCGGACGTTCTGTTTATTCCGATAGGCGGCAAATACACGATAACGGCGAAAGAGGCGAAGAGATATATCGACGCCATAAATCCAAAAACGGCGATAGCGATGCACTTTAAGACAAGGCTTTCCACAATAGATATCGCATCGGCTGACGAGTTTATTTCGCTGACGGGCGCACGTCGCTATGGCGAAGAGATTGATTTTGAAAACGTTGAAGAGCTTGCTCGGACGATAGTTATGGCTTCGCCCGACCAAAGATAAGGGAAATAAAAGAAAAAGGAGGGGCAAAGCCGTATGGAAAAACACAGATACACGAGGGCGGAACTCGAAACGATAAACGTCCACAATCTGCGCAAGCTTTTAAAGAACGAATTTCTCGGCGTTCCCGGCTCTAAGAGCAAGAGCGTGATGATAGACGAGATACTCGACATACAGGGTGCGGCTGTAACCCCATCGAGAACGGGCACCAATTCAAGACCGACGAGCGATTTTATGCAAGTTCCCAAGCAGACGGCTCAGGCGCTCGATACGCTTTTTGCGGAGATGCAAAAAAGGCTCGAAAGTGCGAACGATTTCAGTCGTGCAAGGTTGAGAGAGGTTACCGAAAAAACCAATTCCGTAGAAGTTGTCGGAATTATCGACATCGTTCAAGACAATTACGGTAAATTTATTACGCATAAGGTGAGCGGCGGCAAAAAGCTCGGAGATATCTATATCCCCAAACAGTTCGTGAGATATTACGGTCTGCGCTCGGGCGACGAGATAAAGGCGATAGTCGTTCCGCTCGCATCGCAAGGGGCATACGGGCTTACTTCCGTTTCGCTGATCAACGGCAAGAGCTATAAATTAAACGACGAAAACGTAAATTTTCCGTCGCTCGAAAAATATTATCCGGCAGAAAAACTCCGCTTGTCGTCAAGCGGAAGGCTTCAACCATTTTACAGAATGGCTGATCTTTTCTGCCTTATGGGCAAAGGTCAGAGGGCGATCGTTCAGCTTCCGGAAAACGCAAACGTCATCGCTTTTTCAAACGACCTTATCTGCGCCATGAACGAGGCGGAAATGTACACCGTTTCGCTTTTGCTCGATTGCCGCCCCGAGGACGTAACCTATTTAAGGCAGAGTTCAAGTCAGGTGTATTACACCGATTTCGAGGACGACGTCTTGAAGTGCAGAGAGAGGGTCAGACAGGCGTTCGACAGGGCGTACAGGCTTGCCGAGAGCGGCAAGGACGTCGGCATATTGCTCAATTCGCTTGACTTTTTGCAGGCTTCGCTTCCGCAGGACACGGCGGACGGGGAGATAAAGAAACTATTGAAAAGCGTGGGCAGCACGAAAGAACACGGCAGCCTTACGCTCATTGCCCTTACCGTGGGCGAAAGCGGAAGGGCAGTGTTCGACAAATATTCGGGAATGTGCAATTTAAGGGCGGTCGCAAGGACAGGCGCATACGGAGAACTTGCGCTAAGCGTCGGAGAGAGTTTCGCCTCGACGGCGAGGGCGGTTTTCGGCGTAAGACCGTTCGAGGACAAGGCGAGATTTGCCCTCGCTACGAAAGCGGTTACCGAAGAGAGCTTTTATGCTCTTCCGTTCGATACTTCCGACAAGAGCCTTGCTAAGGCAGTCGACGAGATCGTCGGCAAATAACGAGGTCTTTAAAATAGCCGTAAACTTTGAAAAGCGTTTCGTCGTCCATCTTTTCGGGGTGGAACTGAACGCCGAAAATCTTATCGGTAAAGTTCATTGCCTCTATCGTTTTATCGGGTGAAATTGCGGATACGTCGCAGCCGACGGGCGTTTTATCGACGGCTTGACGGTGAATGGAATTTACTTCGCTTATTTTGCAGAGCGGCGTGGAAAAAGCGATGATGCGGTGCGTTTTTTTAAGATCCAAAAAATGCCCGTCCACGTTTTTGAGCGTTCCGCCGAAAAATACGTTCAATATCTGCATTCCTCGGCAAACGCCCATTATCGGAAGATCTCTATCGTAAAACTTTTTTATCACACTTAATTCCACGAGGTCTTTTACGACGTTTATATCACGGCAGATAACGTCTTTGCCGCTTTCGTATAAGGCGGGGCACACGTCGCCGCCGCCCGTAATTAAAAGCCCGTCGCAATCTTCGGCGTCGCCGACCGAAAACGAACATTTATACCCAAGCCCGACTTTTTCGAGGGCGGCGAGATAGGTTTTCGGCGGATCGCTTGACGGAATAAAAATTTTTTTCATACAGCATTATATTTTTTTTGAGCAAAAGAGGTTACTTTATGTCGAGGATAGGCATGGTCGTTGCGACGCAAAAGGAAATAGTTCCGTTTTTAAAGGCGCAGAATATAGAGGTTTACACATATAAAAACAAGGGTTTCGACGTAATGGAGTTCAAGATGGGCGGAAACGAAATAGTTTGCGTTCGTTCGGGCGTGGGCGAGATATATGCCGCCGCCGCAACTCAGCTTATTATAAGCGAATACAAGGTCGACGTGATGATGAATTTCGGCGTTTGCGGCACGCTTACCGGCAAGATAGGCGTTTTTAACGTCGTGCTGATAAAGGGCGTAACGCATTACGATTTCGACCTCTCGGGCATAGACGGCTTGCCCGTCGGCAAATACCCCGACGAGGAAATAATTATTAAGACCGACGGCAATCTGAGAAAAATCGCAAGGGATTTTATGCCGTGGCTCGAAGAAGTCGTGTGCGCCTCTGCGGACAAATTCGTTTCCGACGAGAAAACGAAGATGTATTTAAGCGAAACGTTCGGCGCAGATGTCTGCGATATGGAGAGTGCGGCAGTGCTTTTAACTTCTAAAAACGCAGGCGTTCCGTGCCTTGTCATAAAAGCCGTTTCGGACGGCGGCGGCGCAGAAGAATACTATAAAATGGTACACGGCGCAACCGAAAAATACGTGGAACTTATAAAAGGTATCTGCGATAGATTATAAGCTTGAAAAAAGGTCGATAATACACTTATGACGATGGACAAAAATAAAAAAATCGGCTTGGCGCTCGGCGCAGGCGGCGCAAAGGGTGCGGCGCATATAGGTGCTCTCAAAGCCTTTCACGAAGAGGGTATAGAATTCGATATAGTATCGGGTTGCAGTATAGGAAGTATCGTCGGCGCACTTTACGCAAAAGGGCTTGATCACGAGGATATGTTGAGGCTTGTCGAGGAGATGTCCGGCGGAAACGCCGCCTCGCTCTTTGCAACTTCTTTTTTGTTCGGCGACGGGCTTGTCGGCGCCGTGCGGAACATTTTGGGCGGTGCGGATTTCAGCGATCTGAAAAAGCCGTTCGCCGCCGTTGCGGTAGACGCCGCTACGGGCAAAGAAGAGGTCTTTATGGGCGAAAACGGCAATTTAAGCCTCGCATGTGCGGCTTCGAGTTCCGTTCCCCCGACTTTTCCGCCCATATATTCGGGTAAAAGAATACTCGTAGACGGCGCATTTTTGAACTATATCCCGTCGGACCTTTGCAGGGCGATGGGTGCGGAAAAAGTCGTGGGAGTCAACCTCGGAGCGGGGCGGGATAACAATTTCGATTTGAAGGCGGTTTTAGACGACGTTCTTCCCGAAAATAAAGTTCCGATGGCGAACAGAAGCAAGAAGGGCTACGACAATTCGGATATTATGATAGAGCCGGATCTGAGGGCGTACAGCGGCTCTTCGGTAAATAGTTTTTACGAAATGTACGAGATAGGCTATAATGCCGTAAAAGGGAAAATTAAGGACATCATTGAGGTTTTGAGGTGATTTTATGAAGATTTATCCGAGGAGAGAGATTTGCGGAGTTTTCGAAGCGCCGCCCGACAAGACGGTAACGGAAACGGCAATAATTCTCGGCAGTCTTTCAAAGACTAAGACGTATATAATAAATCCGCTCTATTGCAGAGATACTTATTCGGCTATAAACTGCGTGAAAAAGCTCGGCGCTAAGGTCAAGGTGAAAAAGCAGCTTATAGAGATAAGGCGAGGCAAGAAGATAAACGACGGCGTAAAGCTCGATTGCGGAAACAGCGGCACTGTAATGAGGCTTCTTTGCGGCGTGGCGGCGGGCAGCGGTATTTCCGCCGTTTTGACGTGCGATAAATTTCTCGCCAAGCGCCACATGAAGAGCGTTAAAGACCCGCTCGAACAGATGGGTGCGACGGTTTCTTTAAACACTAACGAGCTTCCGCCCATAAAGGTCGAAGGCGACTCTGTAAAGCCAATCGAATATACGCTTAAAAAGGGCGGCTCACAAGTAAAATCGGCTATACTTTTATGTGCTTTGCAAGGCGAGGTAAAGGCGGAGATCGAGGAAGAAAATATGTCCAACAATCACGCCGAGATACTTCTCGAACAGCTCGGCGCTTCCATAACTTACGACGACGGGAAAGTAGTTCTCGACAAGAGCGAACTGAAAGGCGGAAAGATATTCGTCAGCGGAGATTTCGGCTCGGCGGCATACCTTCTCGCACTCGGGCTTTTGCTCGGCAAAGTAACGGTCAAAAACGTGGGCGTAAACCCGACGAGAACGGGGCTTTTGAAAATTCTCAAAAGAATGGGCGCTCACATTGAAATAGAAAACAGAAGAATGCTTTGCGGCGAGAGGATAGCCGATATTACGGCATATAAGAGCGATCTTAAAGCGACGCACGTCGTCGAGGACGAGTATTTCGGTATTATAGACGAGATACCCGTTTTGTCCGTGCTGATGGGCGTCGCCGAGGGCGAGAGCATCATTTGCGGTCCGAAAGGCTTCGTAAACGAAGAGAGAATGAATTCCGTCGCAGAAATGATAAAATCGGTCGGCGGCTCTTGCGAGGTGTTCAATACGGGCGTCGTCATACACGGCGTTTCAAAATACCGTGGCGGCGAAGTGGAAACTCACGGCGATCACAGGCTGCATATGAGCGCAACCGTCGCTTTGCTCGCATCTTCGCTCGGCGGCGAAACTGAGGACGACGATTCGGTCGAGGTTTCTTTCCCCGACTTTTACAAGAAAATATACGACTCTAACTATGCCGTCTTAGGCACGGCGTTCGGCGAGAACGGCGCTTGCGAGATGTACGGTTATATCGCCGAGGAAATGAATATCAAAAACTACTGCATGTCGCAGATCGAGCCAAACGACGACAATCAGAAAAAGGCGTTTTCAGAGCTTAAAAATTACGCCGGCTACGTCGTTGTCGCACCATATTCCGGCGAGGCGATAAAGCACGTCATGAAGCTTTCTTCGATCGCTAAGCTTTCGAGAAGCGTAAATATCGTAAGGGGCAATACCGGCAATACGACGGACGGCTACGGAGCTATCTATGCGATAAAATACAGAGGCTACGACCCCGCCGGTAAGAGAGTTCTGATACTCGGCGGCGGCTATGCGGCGAGGAGCATTGCCGTTTCTCTTGCCGAACAGAAAGCAAAGGTGACCTTCTTTATCCCCGATCAAAAGTCCGCATCGGAAATGAAACAAAGACCTATCGAGGGGACGGACGTCATAGACCTACTTCCCAAAAAGGGCTACGACGTAATAGTAAACGCACTCTCCTTTGACGGCGAAGAAAAGGACGGTTTCACTCGTTCCGCACCCGTTTTATCGCTCGTCGACAGCTGTGTTGCGGCGATAGACCTCACTTTGTCCGACGAGAGGTCGGAATTTGCATCTTACGCCGAGGACAAGGGCTTGTTTACGGCGGACGGAAACACCGTTTCGTTCTTCACGGCGTATATATCGAACTGTATCTTTACGGGCAGACCTTTCTACGAAAAGGAAGCGATAGACTTTTTTGCGGAATACGAGGCTGTGATTTCCGCCAAAAAGGAAGAGAGATCGCCCGAGATAATAACCAAAGCCGGATTTGCTGGGCTTATTTCCCCTGCCGGAATGGCTAAACTTGCCGAAAGATCTTCGGCGCAAGGCACATGAACGTAGTGCTTATAGGTATGCCGGCGAGCGGTAAGAGCAGGCTCGGTCGAACGCTCGCCCAAAAACTTAACCGAAGATTTATTGATACCGACAAGATAATAAGGACAAAATACGGCGATATTTCAAAGCTCTTCAAGGAGAGGGGCGAGGAATATTTCCGCAAGATAGAAAGCGATGCGGCGAGAGAGGCGGCTTCCGCAAAAAACGCCGTTATCTCAACGGGCGGCGGAATTATATTAAACTCGGAGAATATGGCTAGTCTGAAAAAGGACGCCGTTACCGTCTACATAAAGTGTTCGCCCGAAGTGTTGTCGAAAAGGGCGAAGCTTACGCCACGTCCGATATATTCGGACGGGAACATAAAAGAGGTAGAAAGGCTGCTTTCCGTTCGTGCGCCGCTATATGAAAAATACGCCGACGAAACAATTGACGGCGACACGGACGACGTCGACGAAAAAATAATACGTCTTATCGGGATAATAGAGGGAAAATGATATTCGCCCTCACGGAGATACAATGATAACTTTACGATCGATAGAAAAAACCTACGATTTGAAAGAGAAGAAAGTAAGGGCGCTCAAAGGCGTCAGTCTGTCTTTCAGAAAGTCTGAATTCGTCTGTATTTTAGGTCATTCGGGCTGTGGTAAAACCACGCTTTTGAACGTTTTGGGCGGGCTTGACAAATACACGTCGGGCGACCTTTTGATAGGCGGCAGATCGACCGTCGATTTTACCGACGGCGATTGGGATACTTACAGGAGCAACAAGGTAGGTTTCGTATTTCAAAGCTATAATTTAATATCTCATCAGACGGTACTCGAAAACGTCGAAATGGCGCTCGTCATCAACGGCGTCGGCAAGGAAGAGAGAAGAAAGAGGGCGATAGACGCACTCGTCAAAGTCGGGCTTTCGGAACATTTGAGAAAAAAGCCACGTCAGCTTTCGGGCGGCGAAATGCAGAGGGTGGCGATAGCGAGGGCTATCGTAAACGAGCCGGATATAATCTTGGCGGACGAGCCGACGGGTGCGCTCGACAGCGCAAACAGCGTCGCCATAATGGATATTTTGAAAGAAATTTCCAAGGATAGGCTCGTCATCACCGTAACGCACAACGCAGAGCTTGCCGAACAATACGCCACGAGAATAGTCAAAATGGCGGACGGGAAACTCGTTTCCGATTCCAACCCGTATAAAGAGGAAAAAGAGGAGATAGATAAAGAGAGCGACAAGAGATCGGTAATGCCCTATTCGCTTGCGTTAAAGCTCAGCTTTAAAAATCTTCTCGGCAAAAAAGTGCGCTCCGTACTTATCGCCGTCGCTTCGGCTATCGGTATAGTCGGCGTTGCGCTCGTCCTCGCATGCAGTAACGGGCTCAATTATTTCGTCGATAAAGTGCAGAGAGATACTATGTCGAGTACGCCCGTAACGGTGAGCGCCGAGGGCAGAGATTATTCGGCGACGATAAACACCATTTTGGGCTACGTTACGCCCGACGATACGGATATGTCGTCTATTCCGACCGACAGCGTAATTATAAACCATACGCTCAAAAACGCCGTTTCGTCAAGGGTGTACAACAATATCACAGAAGATTATCTGAATTATATATCGAAACTCGACAAGGCGAGAGTGTCTTACGACGAGGTGTATTCCGTCAATAAGTTCGTATATAAGTCTATAAGCATTAAAATTCCTTCCGTAAAGAGCTATGCGGTAACCGTAAACGTAATAAATTCTTCGGCGAGAAACTGGATACAGTTACCCAATGATACGTCGTCCGTTTACGAGCAATACGATCTCGTGGGCGGCAAATTCCCGACGGGGGCTACCGAGCTTGCGCTCGTCGTGGATAAGTATTCGAGCGTGTCCGACGCAATACTTACCTCGTATTTCCTCGACATATCGTCGAGCGACGAGGACAAGACGAGCTACACGTTCGACGAGGTGCTGTCCGGAAGGGCGTTCGGCAAATTCGCACTATTATCGCCGGACGAATACTACGTTTCAAACGGTAGCGGCGGCTATACCCCGAACACGGTAAAAGCCGCAAAATATCTGAACGACTATTATAAGCCCGAATCGAGCATGCAAGAGCCGCTTATAGAGAGGGATCTCCGCTCTGTCTTGGGCGATACATACGACAGCATAAACTGCTACAATAAAGATCCTAACGGCGAAGTGGGCGGCACGGAGCTTAAAATCGTCGGCATATTAAGGCTTAAAGAGGACGCTCAATACGGAATGTTCACGACCTCTCCGATAGTTTACACCGAAGAGCTTACGAAGTTCGTGATATCTTCGGCAAAGGAGAGCGAGCTCGTCAAAGAACAGATGGCGTCTACTGACGCCGACGTCATTTCGGGTAAAAAGAATATCACGCTTTCGGAATATAAATCGGCGCTCAATGCGCTCGGCTATGCCGAAAGCCCAAACCAGATAAGGTTTTATCCAAAGACGCTTTCGGATAAAGATTATCTCCTTTCGTACCTCAACAAGTACAATGACGGAAAGACCGATGAAGAGAGCGTTAAATACGTCGACAACGTAGGCGCAGCTCTTGAAATAGTGAGGACGATAATAAACACTATCGAGGCTATACTTATCGCTCTTACTTCCATTTCTTTGATCGTTTCGTCTATAATGATAGGCATTATAACATATATTTCCGTAATAGAGAGGACTAAGGAAATAGGCATTCTTCGCTCGGTCGGGGCGAGGAAGAAGGACGTAATACGTCTGTTTATCACCGAAACGGGAATGATAGGTTTAGTCGCCGGTGCGGTCGGCATACTCGTAAACGCTATAGCGCAGATACCGTTAAATTCGCTTATGAAGAGCATTACGGGCGTTTCGGGCTTCGTGTTTTTAAGTTGGTGGCAAGTTTTAGTGCTTTTGGGAGCGTCCACGCTTTTGTCTATCCTTGCCGGGCTTATCCCGTCTATCATGGCGAGCAGAAGAGATCCCGTAAAGGCGTTGAGGGCTGAATAATGGACGATACGGAGAGAAAACTTCTCGTTTTAGCGAGGTCGAACGCCGACAAGAGCGGGCTATATTTCAGCGTAATATGCATTGCGGAGCTTATAATTGCCGTCATCTTCACGGCGAGTTTCGCACCCTTTATCAACGGCGGCGAAAACGGACTTTTGAAAGATGTTTACAGCTTTCTTTCGTTCTCGCTCGGCGGAATAACGATTTTGCTCACCACGTTTATATTTTCAAAATTTTCGGGTTTAAAGATAAGCGACGTGATAAACTATTCGCCCGTAAGCGTAAAGTTTTTGCTTCCGTCGGCGCTTTTGTTTATCGGCATGACGTTCGGCTTGTCGGGCTTAAACGGCTATTTTATAGAGTTTTTAAGCAGATTCGGCTATAAGCCCGCCGAGATAACTTTGCCGAGCTTTTCGGTCGTAAACTTCATCG
>CACXDQ010000265.1 GCA_902766475.1 uncultured Eubacteriales bacterium | reverse complement strand
ACAAATTCATTCCGTGAGAACTCGCCTAAAAGGGCGCAAAAGACACGGCTTGGGCGAGTTCAACTTTGTTTTCATTCGGCTACGCCGAAAGTCAATGACGCTATGATTTTTGAGGGCGGCGTGCTTTATAAGCACGCCGCCCTCTCATAATTAACTTTTATCAGTCTTTAAACTTTTCTCTCTTAGCATACGAGGTATGAAGCAGCTCGTGCGCTTTGTGAGAGTTCGGCTCGCCCAAGAAGTTCTTGTATAAGTCGATTATCTGGGGGTTGAGGTGCGAAACTCTTATCGGTCTGCCCTCGTCCTCACGATAGAGTGCGTTGGCTCTCTTCTCTCTGTAAGTATCGAGAATGTCTGCGTCCTCATTGGGAAGGAAACAGGGTTTGACGTACGGCTGACCGCCGCCCGCAACGCAACCGCCGGGGCAACCCATTATCTCGATGAACGCATACTCGCTCTTGCCCTCTCTTATCTGATCGAGGAGAACTTTTGCGTTCTTCATTCCGTGGGCTACGGCAACTTTAACTTCGTTGCCGGCTAAGTTGTAGGTGGCTTCCTTTATGCCTTCAAGACCTCTTACTTCGTGAAGTTCGACGTTTTTAAGCTCTTCGCCGCTGAGTTTGTAAGCTGCGGTACGAAGTGCGGCTTCCATAACGCCGCCCGTTGCGCCGAATATTACGCCTGCGCCCGAATAATCGCCGACTATATCGTAATCGAATTCTTCATCGGGAAGTTTGTTGAAGATTATGCCCGAACGCTTGATGAGCTTAGCAAGCTCTCTCGTGGTGAGAACTGCGTCTACGTCGGGGATACCGTTCACTTTGAGCTGTTCTCTTTCCTTTTCGTATTTCTTTGCGGTACAAGGCATCACGGATACGACGAACATATCTTTGGGATCGATGCCGTTCTTCTCCGCATAGTAGCTCTTCAAAATAGCGCCGAACATCTCGTGAGGAGATTTGCAGGAAGAGAGGTGATCCAAAAGATCGCCGTAGTAGAGTTCGGCGTAGTTTACCCAGCCCGGAGAACACGAAGTTATCATCGGGAGAACGCCGCCGTTCTGCATTCTCGCCAAAAGCTCGTTAGCCTCTTCCATAATGGTGAGGTCCGCACCGAAGTTGGTGTCGAAAACTTTCTTGAAACCGAGCCTTCTAAGCGCGGCGACCATCTTGCCGGTAACAGCCGTGCCGATGGGGTAGCCGAACGCCTCGCCGAGCGCCGCCCTCACTGCGGGTGCGGTCTGTACGACGACGTATTTGCCCGCTTTCATAGCGGCGTCGACCTTATCTATTTCGGAAACTTCCATAAGAGCGCCCGTCGGGCAAACGCTTACGCACTGACCGCATAAGATACACGGCGAATTTGCGAACGATCTGTTTTCGGCGGGAGCGACGATAGTATTGAAACCTCTTCTCTCGAAACCGAGAACGGAAAGACCGTGTGCGTTTTTACATCTCTCGATACATCTTCCGCAAAGAATACATTTAGAAGTATCTCTCTTTATCGACGGGGTGAGATTATCGACGGTAGCCGGCGTTTTAGCGCCTTTAAACATTCCCTCTCTCGCTCCGACGAGCTTAGCGACGTGGAGAAGTTCGCAATAATCGTTCTTCTCGCACTGCTGACAGTTTACGTTGTGGTTGGAAAGGAGAAGTTCGACCGAAGTTCTCCTTGCGGCGGTAGCCTTGGGCGAGGAAATGGTTATCTCCATACCTTCCGCAACGGGATATACGCACGAAGCGACAAGCCCTCTTGCGCCGGTAGCCTCGACAAGGCATACACGGCACGAGCCTTTTGAACATTCGCCGTGGTTGAAAGCGCAGAGCGAGGGGATCTCATATCCGCACGCCTTTGCCGCTTCCAAAATAGTCATTCCGGCGTCTACCTCGTAAGGTACGCCTTCTATCTTTATATTTACTTTTGCCATAATTATCCTGATACCTCCCCTTACTGTTTCGAGATAGCCTTGAACTTACAAGAAGCGATACACATTCCGCACTTGATACACTTGGTCTGATCGATTTCTCTCGCCGGAAGCTTGTGTCCTTCGGCAACGTATTCGGTCTTGTGAATAGCGTTGACGGGGCACTGTCTTTCGCAGAGGCCGCAACCGATACAAGTGTCTTTGTTGATGACGTACTGCATAAGGTTTTTGCAGACGTGTGCGGGGCACTTCTTATCTACTATGTGGGCTATGTATTCGTCACGGAAGTGAGCGAGCGTGGAGAGAATGGGGTTGGGCGCAGTCTGCCCTAAGCCGCAGAGCGAATTGGTCTTGACGCTTTCCGCAAGAGATTCGAGTTCGGCAAGGTCGTCCATAGTAGCCTTACCGTCGGTGATCTTCGTCAAAAGCTCCAACATTCTCTTGGTGCCGATACGGCAGGGAGAACATTTACCGCACGATTCGTCGCATATAAATTCCATATAGAACTTAGCTACGTCGACCATACAGTTATCTTCGTCCATTACGATAGCGCCGCCCGAGCCCATCATCGAGCCTTTCGCTATGAGGTTATCATAGTCGATAGCGGCGTCGAGGTCGTCAGTCGTCAAGCAGCCGCCGGAAGGACCGCCCGTCTGAATAGCTTTGAACTTCTTACCGTTAGGTATTCCGCCGCCGATGTCGTAGACAAGCTCTCTGAGCGTGGTGCCCATTGGGACTTCGACGAGGCCGACGTTGTTTATCTTTCCGCCGAGTGCGAAAACCTTCGTGCCCTTTGACTTTTCGGTTCCGTATTTGGTGAACGCTTCAACTCCTTCTCTCAAAATGAAGGGAACGGTAGCGAGCGTTTCGACGTTATTGATGATAGTGGGTTTCTGCCACAAGCCCTTGACCGCCGGGAACGGAGGACGGGGACGAGGCATACCTCTTTGACCTTCTATAGAATTCAAAAGCGCCGTTTCTTCGCCGCAGACGAATGCGCCTGCGCCGAGCCTTATATGAACTCTGAACGAGAAATCGGTACCCATGATATTGTCGCCGAGATAGCCCCTCTCTTCAGCCTGTTTGATAGCGAGGCGGAGTCTGTTTACCGCAATGGGGTATTCGGCACGGACGTAGAAATAACCGTTCTGTGCGCCGATGGCGTAGCCGGCTATCATCATACCCTCGATGACGCCCAAGGGGTTGCCCTCTAAAATGGATCTGTCCATGAAAGCGCCCGGGTCGCCCTCGTCGCCGTTACAGACGACGTATTTTTCGCCTTCGGGCTGAGCGTATGCGAACTGCCACTTTCTGCCGGTGAGGAATCCGCCGCCGCCTCTTCCTCTGAGCCCGGAATCGAGAACGGCTTTGATGACGTCGGCTCTGTCCATTTTAAGAGCGTTTTCAAGACCTTTGAAAGCGCCTGCGCCGAGAGCCTCGTCGATGTTTTCGGGATCTATGCTTCCGCAGCCGTGAAGTGCGATACGGACTTGCTTTTTATAGAACGTAATATCGTCTTGTTTGGAAACTTTTTCCTTCGTGGTGGGATCGACGTATAAGAGCCTTTCTACCACTTCGCCGCCGATAATATCCTTTTCGATTATCTCCTCGACGTCGTTAATGCTGACCATTCTATAAAGAGTGTCCTCGGGGAAAATCTTTACGAAAGGACCTTGCGAGCAGAATCCGAAACAGCCTACCTGGTTTACGGTAACCTTATCCGAAAGCCCCTTAGCCTCTACCAATTCACGGAACTTAGCCTGAATTTCCTTGGAATGAGAGGAAAGACAGCCGGTACCGCCGCAGAGAACGATGTGGCGCTTGCCGTCGCTTCCGTCGAATTTGGCGGAAAGGCAAGCCGAACAGTTTTCGGACGCCTTGTCGAATTGTTCAAAATCTAATGCCATTATGCGTTACCTCCCATCGCCTTATACTGCTCTACGATCTTGGGAACGCTGTCCACCGTGAGTTTGGGGTAAACGGTGCCGTTTATCGTAACGGCGGGAGCGATACCGCAAGCGCCTATACAGCGGAGTGCGTCGAGCGTGAAGAGCCCGTCGTCCGAAGTTTCGCCGGGTTTAATGCCGAGAAGCTCGGAGAATTTGTCGATGACCTGCTGTGCGCCCTTGACGTAGCAAGCCGTTCCGAGACAACAGCCGATAACGTATTTGCCCTTCGGCTTTAAAGAGAAGAATGAGTAGAAAGTAACTACGCCGTAGATCTCAGCAACGGAAATGCCCGTTCTTTCGGAAACGAGTTCCTGCACCTCGAGAGGTATATAGCCGTATTCCTTCTGAATGTCGCTCAAAATCATCATGAGCGGTGTGGTTTCGCCGACATACCTGTCGCAAATTTCGTTGATCTTAGCGACGGCTGCCTTGCTTAAATGAGCCATGTTGCCCTCCTTGTGTAATATAGTGTCTCAAAATGAGTACATCTTATTTCATTGTACATTATACTATATTAAAAGCAAGTTGTCAATTTTTTTAGCCCTTTTTATTACATTTTCACTATATATTTTTCGTAAATTTTCAATTTTTGTCCGATATTTTTGTTAATTATGGCTAACACGATGAATTAATATTCGTGAAAATGAAAAATCTTCCGAGCGTATCGGAAGATTTAACGATTTATAAAGGAGAATAAGCCTAAGCCGTAGTAAGCGCACTTTAAAGCGAGGAGCTTAAAAACTCTCTCGTCTTGTCTTTTTTCGGGCGGTTGAATATCTCGTCGGGCGTACCCGTTTCCTCGACCACTCCGTCCGCCATGAAAACGATCTTGTCGGAAACGTTTTTCGCAAATTCCATCTCATGGGTAACTATTATCATGGTCATTCGTTCGTTTCTGAGGTCCGAAATGACTTTAAGCACCTCGTTGGTGAGCGCCGGATCGAGCGCCGAGGTCGGCTCGTCGAAACAGAGAATATCGGGAGAAAGGGCGAGCGCCCTCGCTATCGCCACCCTCTGCTGCTGTCCGCCGGAAAGCTCGCACGGGTAATTTTTTATCTTGTCGATCAGCCCGACCTTTTTCAGAAGGTCTTTCGCCCTCGCCTCGTTTTTGTCCTTTTCTTCGGTAAACTTACGCTTTTTGTCGCCGCTTTTCTTTATTTCTTGCTTGGATAACAAATTCATTGCAAGCGTTACGTTTTCAAGCACGTTATACTGCGGAAATAGCCTGAAATCTTGAAATACAAGCCCTATTTTGAGGGAATGAGTTTCGCCCTTTTCAAGCGGAAAAACCCTCTCTCCATCGGCGACGACTGAGCCGCCGTCAGCCCTTTCCAAGCCGCAAAGACAGCGCAAAAAAGTAGTTTTGCCGCTCCCCGAACTTCCGAGTATCGACACGACTTCGCCCTTTTCCATCGTAAAGCCGACGCCTTTTAAAACTTCCGTTTCGCCAAAGCTTTTAACTATGTTTTCAATTTCGAGATACGCCATATCACACCTTGAAATAGGAGAGTTTTTTCTCCAATCTGCCGAGGACGAAAGTAAGTACGCCGACGAAAACGAGGTAGAACGCCCCGGCATAGAAAATGGGCCAGATAAGCCCTTTCGCCCTTGCGGCGTCGGCGGCGAACATAAGCTCGGTAACGCCTATCACCTTTGCGAGCGACGTATCTTTTACGAGCGTTATTATCTCGTTCGACATCGGCGGAACTATTCTCTTTACCACTTGAAGCCAAATAACCTTGAAAAATACCTGCGTCTTGTTCATTCCGAGGACGTAACCCGCCTCGTACTGACCTCTCGGAACGGACTGTATTCCGCCCCTGTAAATTTCAGAAAAATATGCGGCGTAATTTATGGTAAAAGCAAATAAGACCGCCCAAAACCGCTTGTCCATATTTGCGTCGAACCACTGCCAGCCGGTATTTAAGTCGGGCCAACGGAACGCACCGTTCGTCAAAAGCCCCGGAACGTAGAAAACCGCCACTATCTGGAGCATCAACGGAGTGCCCCTCAGCACCCATATTATAAATTTGAAAAACCATTTTACCGGAACTATTTTCGACATTGAGCCGAAACAGAACAACAGCCCGAGCGGCAACGACAGCAACAGCGTTCCCGTAAAGAGAATAAGCGACGTGCCGAAACCGCTCAAAAGCTCGGCGGTAATTGTTGCAAAATCCATAATTCTATCAGCCTTTCAAAGCCTCTTCGTTCAAGGCTACGCCCTCGTATTTTTGGGCGAGAGCGGTAAGGCTTCCGTCGGCGAATTTGCCCTTCAAAAACGTATCGAGCTCGGCTTTTAAATCGCTGCCCTTGCGAAGCCCGACGGCGAATATTTCCCTCTCGAAAGAAACCTCGTCGGTATCAACTATCATAAGATCCTCGTAATCGCCCTTTCCGATAAGGCTGTAAGCCATCGTATAATCTATAATTGCGACGTCGGAAGCGCCGGATTT
>CACXDQ010000264.1 GCA_902766475.1 uncultured Eubacteriales bacterium | reverse complement strand
TCGCCGACTATAATAAGATCGCAAGCAAATATCTCGGTGAGGACACCATAAGAGGCGTTACCCGTGTCGCTTTGGAGTTCTATAATTATTATCTCGATAAAGACGGCAAGTACAGGACGGAAGATATTGCGTCCTATACGAAAGAAAATGCCGACGCCGTCGTCGAAAGGGCTTGGGCTTATGCGAAAGAGCAATTCAAGCTTGAAAAGTTCAACCACGTTTACAGCTCGAACAAGGCGTGGGAGATATACAATGCCTTTGAAAATGAAACAATTTCGGATATTAAGGAAAGCGAGGGAAAATTAGCCGAAAAGAGGGCTAAGTACATAGAGGAAATAAACGCCGTTTACGACCTCTACCATTCCGACAGATACGACGCCGACGAGGTTGACGCCGTCGTTCGCCCCATCGATAGGGAAAACGCTGTCGCCGCCGTAAACGCCGCCACCAATGAAGAGGCGATGTCGAAAGCAGTCAAGGAATATACCGAGAATATCCACGTGCATAAATACATGAAGGCTAAGCTCCTCAAAATACAAGCCGAAGAGCTGTATTTCAGACAGATGTCCGAATCGGACAACAATCAGAGGGCAAGAAAACTCAAAAAAGGCTATGAGATAACCGACCTCTGTCAAGACTCGCTTGACTATTACAATGAAAAACTGGAAGGCGAGGGCGACGAAGACGACGCTTCTTCGATAAAGACGTATTATACGAGCGTTGCGAACAAGTGTCTTGAACTTATCAAATCATACAGAAATCAAGACTACGGCTATACCGCCGACAAAGTTATAAACAACAACCTCTCCATTGCAAAATCGCTTATATCGAGCGTTGACAGATTCGGCTATATCCCTTCGCCGTACACCTATTACAGAGGCGGCGCGGGAGAGGGTATCGTGCAGAAGGCTTACACCCCCGGAACGGTCAACACCGCAACGTCGGTATTGAGAGCTTTCGAGGACAGCTACTACGTCAGCGGTGCTTTGAAGTTTGAAGGGCAGACTTCACAAAAGCCCGACGGAAAGATCGCAACTATCTCCGCAACCACTACCGACGGCAAGATAAAGGTTACCGTTACGAGCGTGGACAGCGGCGGAACGATGGAAGTTCCCGATTTCGATTCTACGGCAAGGCTTGTCGCAAGGGTCGGGACGACGCCGTCGATAATAAGAAATATCAATGTGATTTTAGGAAAGTCGAACGTAAGGGAATACGCTTCCGCAAACGTTACCGACGCCCAGATAGAAAAAATCAGCGGTAAACACCTTCAAAGCTATTTCAATCTTCAAGTGTACGAAAACGACGTACTGAGAGAAACGTTTGAAGGACATTACAGGATAACGATCGTATTCGACAGCGAAAACGACGTTTTAAACCGTGATAAAGCAAGCTTAAACGTGATAAATTATTATCACACCGAAATAACCGGCGCTGTTGTCGGAGATAACATTGATATGGATGGTAACACTATGGAATTCGTTATTGACAAGTTTAACCAGTTCGCTCTTTTAAGCGACGTGGCTTGGACGGATTGGGCGATGTACGCTTTATACGGCGTTATCGGCATAATCGTTCTCATTATCCTACTCTACATTATCGTCGCTCTTATCAAGAACAGAAAGTTCACGATAGAATTCAATGCGAACGGCGGCAAGAGCACTAAGTTCGTCAAGGTAAAGAACAAAGAGAAGTTCTCCTATCCGAAAAACCCCACGAGGACGGGTTACGTCTTTATGGGTTGGTATACAACTAAGAAGTGCGACGTGAGATTTGCCTCCACGCAGATGCTCGGCAAGAGGAGAATTACCGTCTATGCAAAATGGATAACCGAAGAGGAATATGCGAGATTGCTCGCTTTGGGCAACGACGAGGTTACCGCCACGATTTCCGAGGGCGATACGCTTGAAAAGCTTGAAGCGGAAAAACTCGAATACGAGGCTAAGAAGGAAGAGGAGATCAGAAAAGCCGAAGAGGTAAGGCTCCTCACCGCTCAACAGCTCGAAGAAAACGAAAAGAATGCCGAGGCGAGGGCGAAAGCCGAACAAGAAGCCGAGGACGCAAAAGCTCAGCTCGAAGAAGTCCGCAAGGAAAACGAACAGCTTAAAGAGCAAGCCGAAAAGGACGCCGAAGCAAGAAAAGCCGCCGAAGAAGAAGCGGCGAAAAACGCTAAGGAAGCCGAGGACGCTAAAAAGGCAGCCGAGGAAGCCGCCAAGGCGGGCGTTATCGCAGCGACGGTCGCCGCTGTAAGTGAGGAGCCGGAAGAGGAAGAAGCTCCCGAAGTACCGATAGAAGAGAAAAAGGCGTTCGACGCAAACGAAAAGTTTGACGATTTGAAATCGGAGATATACAGCTATAACAGGGCTGACGATCTTCCTTACGGTCTTGACGAGAGCGAAACCGTTGCAATAATGAAGGTCGAGGACGGCAAGATCGTGTTGGAGCTTGACGCAGACGCCGAGAGCTTTGCGGCGAAGGGCTATGCGGTAAGCGCAGGCGAAAAACTTCCCGTCAAGGTAGTTGTCGGGGACGAGAGCGAATATGATACGGCGAAAGAACTTGTCGAAGAGGCAATGCTCGCTAAGGGCTTGAGAAGAGTTGAAAAAGCCGTTCTTACTTCCGCTACCGACGACACGATGGAAAACGGTTTCGAGTATAAGATCACCTATGACAGAAAGGCTGAAAACGCTCAGGAACTCTTGAAGATATTGAGAGTTTACACAAAGTCGTTCGTACTTGCCGACGATAAAGCCGCCGAAGAGAAACCGCTCGTAAAGGCGTTCGTCGTGGGAGATAAGCTCTACGCTTACCTCAACTATTCCGCAGAGGGTATGAACGCTTGCGACGAAGAGCTTGCGGCTAAGGGCTATAAGTCATTCATGGTGGCGAGAAATACAGAAGAATGTAAAGCGTTGATTGCGGCGATAGGCGCAATGATGAAGGAAAACGGACTTATCCGTTATCCCTTAGAAACGAATATTGCGGAAGAGAAAGACAGCAGAGGTTTTACTTACACGCTTAAAGCATAACCAAAATGATTAAGGCGTTCGGGCAAAGCCCGAACGCCGATTATAAAACGGCGGCAAGCCGAAAGAAGGTAGATTTTAATATGAGTGAAAAGGTTTTATTGACCGAAGAAGGCTACAAGCAGTTACAGGAAAGGCTCAATCACCTCAAGGACGTAGAGCGCCCGGCGGTAGTTGAAAGGATCAAAGAGGCGAGAGGTCAGGGCGACTTGTCCGAAAACGCCGAATACGACGCCGCAAGAAACGAACAGGGCAGAATAGAGGGCGAAATCGTCGAACTCGAAGCCAAACTCAAAGCGGCGGAGATAATCAAGACGGGCGCAAATGACGCTAAGAAAGACAAAGACATCATTTCCGTCGGAATGAAGGTAAAGATACTCGACAAAGAATTAGACGAAGAAGACGTCTATGAAATAGTCGGTACGACCGAGGCGGATATAAACAAGAACAGAATTTCAAACGAATGTCCTCTCGGCAGAGCTTTGGTCGGCGCAAAGGTCGGCAAAACCGTAAGGGTATTAACCCCCGAAAAAGCAGACGAATACGACGTTAAAATTATCGCTATCGTCGAATAAAAAAAGGGCGAAAGCCCTTTTTAAAATATTTGATATATTTACGGGCAATTTATGGATATAAAGATCACCAAAGCCAGACTTTTAAACGTCGTCAATTACGATTGGGTGAAGATGATACTTGCCGCACTCGCTATTATTGCGGCTTGGTCGCTCATATTTACGACCACCGCCACGAGGATAACCGACGGACAAGCTTTCTACCTCACTCTTTTTGAGGACGTGTATATGGTTTCGGACTCAAATAACAAACTCCTCGCCAAGGCGTATTCGGACGGCGATCTGTCGT
>CACXDQ010000263.1 GCA_902766475.1 uncultured Eubacteriales bacterium | reverse complement strand
ACTTCGGGGTTTCGCCCGACGAGAGGACGATAATATTCTGCGAGGACAAGCTCACTTTGTCTATCGAGCTTGCGCTTGCCGAGAAAACGGGCGGAACGTTTGCCGCCGAGGTATCGTCTTTCGGGCGGTATGCGGAGAGTTTCGGCAAGGGAAAACCCGTCTTGTCAAAAGAGGGCGGAGCGATGGCGGTGAGGAAAATTCTGTCGTCGTCGGACGGGAAATTACAGGTTTTTAAAGGCGTTTCGCCGTCGCTTGCGGCGGAGCTTTGCGAGCTTATAGCCCAGCTTAAAAGCGCAAAGGTAACATATGACGCTCTCTTTTCGTGCGTTCCGTCTTGCCCCAAAAACGTGGGCGCAAAGGTGGGCGACATAGCCGAAGTTTACCGAAGTTACGAAGAGTTTTTAAAGGAGAGAGATCTGAAAGACAGCGCAAACAGCCTCGAATTTTTGCCCGAGCTTATAGAAAAGGACGAAAACGTTAAAAAGACGAGGGTGATAATAGCCGCCTACACTTCCGTTACGAGGCAGACTTGCGACGTGATAAAGAGCCTGTATCACAGTGCGCTTTCGTGTGATTTCTTCGTCGTTACGGGCGAAAACAAAGACGTTTATACCAATGAATTTTTCGAGTTTGTAAAGGGCTTGGACAAAAGCGAGCCGATAAAGGTCAAGGAGAGTTTATCGCCGGAATGCGAGGCGATAGCGTCGGGGCTTTTCAACCCCGCCCAATACGCAAAAGTGGGGCTATATAGCGATAAAGTGGCAATTTTCGAGGCGAAAAACGTCTATGCCGAAGCCGAATATATCGCAAACAGAATACGCTATGAAGTTATCGAGAGGGGCATAAGATACAAGGATATTGCAGTTGCGGTGGGAAATCTTCCGGAATATTCTCTCGCCATAAAGAGGAATATGGAGAGCTACTCCATACCCTACTTTTCGGACGAAAAGAGGCTTTTAAATGATCACCCGATAATAAAGCTTATGGACGCACTCTTGAAAAACTGCGAGAGGAGGGGCGACACGTCGGAGATAAAGAGAGTGATCTCAAACGCACTGTTTATCCCCGAAAAGGAAATTGCGGACGAGATGATCGCCTCTTTTTCCGTGCTTTCGCTCACGGCGAAGGCGTTTTTGGACGGCGAAAATCAAATTTACGAGGACATTTACCAAAGCGCAAAGAGGGACGCCGTAATCTCGTTTTACAAAAAATTCCGCACCAAAAACAGTGCGAGGGAATACGTCAAGGGCATAAGGGAATTTGTCGAAAAGAGCGGAATAGGCGAAAATTTCAAGAAACTGTCGGACAATTTAGCCGAGATAGGCGCAGACGGCGAGAGGAGTTTTAACGACGCCGCTTTTGAGAAATTCGACGGCGTTTTGAGCGAGATAGAGGGCGTTTTGGGCGACGAGATACTTTCCGTCGGAGAGATGAGAAAGATAATTTTGTCGGGTGCGGAAGCCTGCGAAATATCCATTTTGCCCGAATATAACGATTGCGTTTACGTTACAGAGCTTAAAGATTGCAGATTTAAAAAGTATAAGATATTGTTTGCGGCGGGGCTGTCGGGCGACGTTCCGTTCATAAAGGGCGACGCCGCCGTTCTCCTCGACAGCGACATAGGCAAGCTCGAAGATTTAAGCGTTAAGGTAGAGCCTAAAATAAGGGTGGTAAACAGCCGTGAAAAGGAAGCGGTGGCTCTATCTCTCCTCTCGTTCGAGGACGCATTGTATCTGTCGTACAGCAACACTTCGCCGTCGGGAAAACCGTGCGCCGCAAGCGAGATAATAGGTTATATAAGAAATATTTTCTCCGACGAGAAGAAAACTTTGCGCCCGTTCGGACGGGGCGAGCTTGAAATTGCCCGTCAGAGGGCTGTCGGCGAGAGAAAGGACAGAATGGAAGCTTACGACTATATAGGGCTTCGTCCGGCGCTCTTTTCGCTCGTAAAGGACGGCGACGATTTCAAAAACGGGGCGATAGCCGATTTCGAGGCGGCGTCCTCATTTTACGAGGCGCTTCGCAACTACGACGGCGGCAAGCATTTAAAGACGGCGGACGCACTTCTCGGCAAGGTGAACAGACAGATGGTCGTTACCGCCGATATTCCGCCCGAAAATTATTTCAACGGCGGCAACGTTTCGGCTTCTCTTCTCGAAACATTCTATTCTTGCCCGTATAAAAACTTCCTCAAATACGGGGTCGGGCTTGCCGACAGCCTCACGCCCGACATGCAGGCGCTCGACTTCGGAAACGTCCTTCACGCCGTTGCGGAGATATTCGTAAAGAGGATAGACGAGGTAAATTCCGACAAGGACGCAGCGGATATCGCCGCCGAGATATACGACGGGATATTCCAAGATAAAAAATATGCGAGGTTTTTGAGGCGTAAAGACTACACCTATTCCGTTTCGCTGATGAGAAAAGAGGCGCAAAAACTCTGCGTGAGGATATACGACGAATTTTTGAACAGCTCGTTTTTGCCCGTCGGGGAAGAGGTGTGGTTTGCCGATTGGGGAGAATACAAGGCTCTGCCGTTAAAGACCAAACAGGGCAAATACAAGCTCTTCGGCAAGACGGACAGACTCGACAAATACAATAATTACGTCAGAATAATAGATTATAAGACGGGAAACGCCGATAAAAAGGCGAGCGGCGAGGAATTTTACACGGGCAGACATATTCAGCTGTATCTGTATATGAACGCATTCGTCGGCAAAGACGAAACGCCCGCCGGAGCTTATTATTACGCACTTTCGGACGGCTTTTACAAAAAGGGCGAAAAGGGGTATTCGATGTACGGTTACACGCTTTCGGACGACGAGATACTGTCCGCCACCGACAAGACCTTTTTCGACAAGAGGGAAAGCGATTTGATAGACGTAAAGATAAAGACCACTAAAAACGGCGACAAGAAGTCGGGCGGGGCGGTCGACGAGCGCACGCTTAGGGGATATATGAAGTACGCCAAGCTAATGGCGGAAAAGGGCGTCGACGAAGTGGTGAGCGGAGTTATCGCCGCAACGCCTTACGAAAAGGCTTGCGAATATTGCGAATACAAGCCCATTTGCCGCTACGACGAGGACGTGGACGACAGGACGAGAAAGACGGGAGCGATAGACGAGAGAGTTATTCTCGCCGCCGTGGAGGAAGAAGATGGCATCTGAAAAAAACAGTTCAAAATTTACCCCGGCGCAAGAGAGAGCCGTAAATTCGGACGGTAAAAACGTTCTCGTATCCGCCGCCGCCGGAAGCGGAAAGACGCACGTCATGATAGAGAGGGTGATAAAGCTCATAGTTGAGGGCAAAGCCGAAGTGAGCGGAATACTCGCCCTCACCTTTACCAACCTCGCCGCCGACGGAATGAAGAAAAAGCTTGTCGACGCAATCATAAAACAAATAAATTTCGGGGACGATCCGGAAAGATTTCGCCGTGCTTTGTCCGAGGTTTCGACGGCGGACATATCCACTTTCCACGGTTTTTGCTCCAAACTTTTAAGGACTTATTTCTATGCGATAGGGCTTGACCCCACCTTTCAGATAGCCGAGGAAACGGACACCGAAGAACTCAAAAACAGGGCTATAGAGCGATTATTCGACGATTTGTACGAAGAGGGCGACGAAGATTTTCTGCTTTTGGTGCGCCTTTTCAGACGTGGCAGAAGCGACGGGGCTTTAAAGGAACTCGTGAGGGAGCTTTCCGTGTTCGCATCGTCCGAAGCACGCCCCGACGAATTTTTGAAAATGGCGGCGGAGAGGGTGAACGAACAGTTTTTCGGCGTTGCGGAGGACGCACTCGAAGTGGTTTCGGCGCACAGGCTTTCGGGCGTGAGCGCAGAACTCGAAGAACTTCAAAGAGAATGTTCCTCTTTCGGGGTGAAGAGATACGACGGCGTTATAGCCGAAACGCAGGTCTTTATTTCCGAAATGGAAAAGGCGGACGGGCTCGACGCCCTTTCACGCCTTGCGGAAAGAGAATTGCCGCCCATGCCGAGAGGGGGAAGGATAGATGAGGTTACCGCCGAAGAGGGCGAAATTTTAAAGGCGATAAGAAAGAGTCTTGCGGACGTATGCGAAGAGATACTTAGCTACACGAAAGACGGCGACAGAGAGGAGAGAAAGAGGATATTTTTATCCACTCTCCGCCCGACGGCGGCGCTCTGCCGCTTGACGGAAATGTTCGACGAGAGATATTCCGAGGTGAAAAGGGCTGAAAACAAGGTCGATTTCGCCGATCTCGAACACCTCACGTTAAAGCTTTTGGACGAAAACGAGGACATTTTGGAAGAGCTTAAACAAAAGTATAAATACATATTCGCAGACGAGTATCAGGACGTGAACGGCGTTCAGGAAGAGATACTCTCACGCCTTTCGACGGACAACCTCTTCATGGTCGGGGACGTAAAACAATCTATATACGCATTCCGTGGGTGCAACCCCAATATCTTTTCGGAAAAGTTTGAAAAGTTTTCTGAAGGAGAGGGCGGCGAGGCAATATCTCTCGACGCAAATTTCAGAAGCGCAGACAAGGTGATAGCCGCCGTCAACGCCGTGTTTTCAAGGGTGATGACGAAGGGCGAATTCGGCTTTTCGTACAGCGACAACAAGATGATGAGGGGCGGTCTTTATCCCGAGGGCAGCGGCTCGGCTATACTGCACATAATAGAGGGCGCAAAACCTCAAAAAAAGACTTATAGAGGGGTTTATAACGTCTTGAAGGACTTGGAGGACAAGTCCGAGGACAGCGATTATTGCGAGGGCGTTTTGATTGCGAGCATAATCGACAACGAGCTTGAAAAGGAATATTTCGACTTAAAAAGCGGAGAGTATAAAAGGGTGAGTTACGGCGATATAGCCGTGCTTGCACGCTCGTCGAAAGTTCAGGCGGCAACCGTAAAACAGCTCACTAAATTCGGAATACCCGTCGTCGCATCGGCGGGCGGAGATATTCGCTCTTTCCCCGAAATACTCATACTTACCAACATTTTAAAATTGATAACGTTCTATGCCGACGACGTGCCGCTCGCAACGGCGCTTAAAAGTTCGCTCGGCGGCCTCGACGAAGAGGAGCTTGCCGAAATTCGCCGCCCGTTCACGCAGAGGGGCAGAAAGATGACCTTTTTACAGTGCGTGAACGGCTATATGTCGGGCGGCGAAAACGAAAAATTAAGGCAAAAACTCATTTCTTTCGACAAGTATTTCAAGAGGATAAGACTCCTTGCGGAATACGAGTGCGCAGGGGAGATATTGTCGAGAATACTTCGGGAAACGGGGCTCGATCTCGAAATATTGAGCATGCCGCTCGGCGCAATGCGCATGGAGAGGGTGGAGCGGTTTATCGCAGAGAGCGTTTCGGGCGAAAACAAGCTTTCCGTAAGCGAATTTCTGAAAAAGGTCGAAAGCTCGCCCATCAACCTCACCTCGTCGGAAGGGGGCGGCGGCGACGCCGTAAAGGTGATGAGCATGCACGCCTCTAAGGGGCTTGAATTTCCCGTCGTCATAGTCGCCGGGCTGTCCTCGCCGTTCAATACGGAAGATTTGAAGGGGAGCGTTATAAAGGACAGAGAACTCGGCATAGCCCTTCAATGCCGTGACGAGGACGCAAACACTATAACCGAAACGAGCGCAAGGCACTACTTCAAGATGCGCTCTAAAATAAGTCAGGTAAGGGAAGAGGCGAGGGTTTTATACGTCGCAATGACGAGGGCGCAGTACAGTTTACACCTCATCTCGTCAAAACAAGTGAGGGGCGGGGCTGCCGGAACGTCCATCTATGCGAGCAGTTTTTCGGATTTTCTGTCCGAAAAGGACATGCCGATAATGCGCCACGACAGACAAAAGCTCATAAGCGTAGGCGACAGAGAAGTTAAAAGCGTTCTCGTCGGCAAGGGCAGACCCTCGCTCACGGAAAAGATACTTTCAAACATTTCTTTCGTCTATCCCGGCGCGGCCGCTACGACTGTGCCCTTAAAGAGGGGCGTAACGCAGATAGTTTCCGATCTCTCGCCGAAAGAGGCGGCGATAGAGGATATGGGCGGCGGCGAATTTCACGGCAAAAGTTTTGCCGTTTCCACCGACAAGGGAAACGCTTTCCACAGGTTTATGCAGATGAGGGACTT
>CACXDQ010000262.1 GCA_902766475.1 uncultured Eubacteriales bacterium | reverse complement strand
GGCGGCAAAGTCGGCAAAAACAAAGGCGACAACAGAAGAGATAAAGTCGGATGTTTTATCCGAAAAAGCTAAAAAATCTAAAAAAACCGAGATAAACAAGGCGGCAAAGTCGGCAAAAACAAGGAAGAAGAGAGCCGAAAAACCCGACTTCGCCGCCGCCGAAAACCCCACTCTGCCCCAAAAGCGCAGAGGCAGACCTAAAAAGACAAATCTTTAATAAAAAGCGTGCCAAACCGAAAAAAAGCCTGTTTAAAACAAGCTTTTTTTCGTTATGTTTCCGTTATATTATTTCTTCCTCTTTTCAACTTCGGTGCGGAGATAGACGCCTATCTCGTGGATATACTTCGCCGTCGCCGGGATAAGCGCAACGGGAACGGACAAAGCCGCTCTGTCAGCCTCGAAAGTTATGTCGCCCGAATAATTCACTTCCGCAAGGGCGTCTATGATCGCCTCGAAATCTATCTCGTGAGTGTACGGGATAGCGTGGCTATCGTGGTGGCGGTCGTTATCGTGAATGTGGAGCGCCCCGAGCCTTTTGCCTATCGTCCGTATCATCTGCACGGCGGAAGTTTCAAGCCCCCTCATCTCCGCATGTCCTATATCCAAACACGCCGTAAAATATGGGCTGTCGATAAGGTCTAAGTGCCTTTTAAAATCTTCATGCGAAGAGCAAGCCGCACTTACGGCGTGGTCTTTTTCTCTATCCCAATTCCACATATTTTCCGTGCCGATAATTACGTTGCACCTCTCGGCGACGGGCAGAAGTTTTGCGTAAATTTCCCTATTTTGCTCGGCGGAATAATTGTTGCAAGGGTGAATAACGCACACCTTGCCGCCCAAAATTCCGCAAATCTCTATCGCCCTCACGAGAAAAGGGAAAATCTCTGCGTTATATTTTTCGTCGCCCTTTAAAGCCGTCGGGAAAGGCGCATGGCTCTGATTGCATACAATGCCGATACCATCGGCAAACTCTCTTAGTTTCCTCGCCCTTTCGAGATAATCGTCAGCCGTGATGAAATTGTTTTTTCTGTTAAAGTCGATCATCGTATAGTCGTAAGCGTCGAAGCCCGACTCCTTTAAAAGCCTTAAAATATCCTCGTTGTCGCCGTATCTCTCGTAAGAGCCCGTTTCGGTTGAAATAAACATATTATTTTCTTAAAAATGAGAACAAGCCCTTGCTCTCGCACTCTTCTTCCTTAACGTCTACGACCTTGTAGCCCTCTTCCTCTATTGCCTTTTTAACGGCTTCGACGTCGACGTTATCTGCGGTAAATACCGTTTCGCCCCTGTCTTTCGACGTTTCTATCTTCTTTGCTTTCGCCGTCTTTTTAACGGCTTCGGTAACGTGATTTTCGCACATTCCGCACATCATTCCTTCAACTTTAAAAGTGTATTTTTTCATAATAATATCTCCGTATTAGTGCCGTAATATATTTCTTTTCTGCCCGATAAGAGCTTACATAATTCTTCAAATTTTTGCCAGCTTATATATTCCGCATCCATCTCGTAAGAGTGTCCCCAGATATATAAAAGTTGCGGCTTATCCGTATTTTTGCCCAAAAACTCGTTCGCAACATCGAAAAGGCAATCTTCGATATAGTAAACCGACGGGTTAAAGCGCAATAAATTTTCTTGCAAATCGAAATTGTGCGTGGAAGTTACCGTCCTCGCATATTTAACGCCCGTGCGCCTTTTGATTATCTCGGCAACTCTGTCGTCGTTGTCGCCGCACGGGTACGCCATGCCGACGACCGTCTTGCCGGTAAGCCTTTCGAGCGCCTTTCTGTCCTCTTCGACTTGCCAGACGACGCACTCCTCGCTCTCGCCCGTGAGGTTGGGGTGAGTGAGCGTGTGAACTGCCACTTCGTGGTTTTTATAGACCTCTTTCACCTCGTCGGGGCTTACCTTAGTATGGTCTACCCTTCTGCCGTTGCGATCGAGAAAGCCGTTTAAGCCGAGATATGAAGAATTTAAGTTGAACGTGCATTTAAGCCCGTATTTATCCAAAATTTGTATAAGCCTTTTATCCTGTAAAACGCCGTCGTCAAAGCTGAACGTTACGGCTTTATTTTTGCCTTGCCACATACGATCTCCTTTC
>CACXDQ010000261.1 GCA_902766475.1 uncultured Eubacteriales bacterium | reverse complement strand
GATCTTGTATGCGAAATGCGGCACTTTGTCCGCCCAAACGTCAACGCCGTAGAGGGCGAAACACGTCTTGAAAGGCGGCTCTTCGGTCGGGTAAACACCCATTCCGTCGGTGAAATATATAAGCCCCTTTATCTTTTTGCCGTTGCGTCTGTCCTTTATAAGCCTGTCGAAAACGGGGCGAAAATCTGTTCCGCCGCCCCCTTTAAGCTCGAAAGAAGCCATTCTCTCCTTAAAGTCGGCGTCGCCTTTAACGGTTATATCGTCCCTTATCTCGCTGTCGCACTCGATTATTCTGAAATTGAGTTTTTCTCCGGCGCTCATCGCTTGCGAAACGACGGAATAAGTTTCTTCCAAAAATCTCGCTACCGGCTCGCCCTCGGTGCTTCCGGACGTATCTATCGCTATGACCACGTCCGAAAAGTTCTTGTCGTCACGGTATTCCAAATTTTCGATGAGGGGCATATTGCCGTAACGTGAAAGCCCAAGACAATAATATATATAGTCGAACTCGTCCTCGTTGCTCTTGATGCGTTCGTTTGAGGACAAAAACCACTTCAAAAACTTTCTGTAATCGTACTTTCCGCCCACGCTTGCGCTTATCACTTTTGAAACGGTCGGGGCGATAAGCTCGTTAGAGATAAGCCCCGAAGCTATTTCACGCCATAACGATTCGGCTTTTTTAAGCTCCTCTTCGCCGCCGACGGACGGCATGGGAAAATTTGTTTCGGTATTTTTATCGTCTTTCCACACAGAGTGGTCGCAGAGGGTAAAAAGTTTTGAAAGCTTTTTTATCTCCGCATCGCTCTTATCCGTCAAAAAGAACTGAGCCGCACGGGTATTGAACACCTTATATTGCTTGATAATCGACTTATAGACGGCTTTTCGCTCCGCCGCCTGACCTCTTTCCCCGAACGCCATGCCCATCTCGTCGAGGATATACCCGACGGCTATGTCCGCCGCAACGTCGAAATTTTCGCCGCCCTTTTTCTCAAACGGGTGCAAAAGTAAAACGTGGGAGAGGGCGTGAAGAAAGAGCGCTTTCGCCTGTTTCCCCTCGGACAGTTTTCTCAAAAAATATTCGCCGTTTATATAGAGCTTTATCCCGTCCGTACAAAAGCTCTCAACGTCGTCAGAAATGCTCGGCGAAAGGAGAGAAACGGGGTAAGCGAAATACTCGTATTCGGCGCAAAAATCGGATATTGCCGAAGAAAGTATTTCCTCGGCAACCTCTTTTAAATTATCGTTCATAGCCGTCTTGAAATAACGTAGGGGTCGTTTTTAAGCTCGTCGGGCAGAGAATCGTAAACCTTGCCGTCAAGCCTCGCCGCCTCGCCGGCTATTATCTTGTCGGCTTTCAGCTCGTCGGGCAGACAGAAATAATTTCTCCCGTCTTTTTTACATGCGAACTTTGCGTTTTCGTAGCTTATTTTAAGGTTGGTAAGCCCGCTCAAAATGGGCTGTTCGCTCTTTTTTACTATGTAGTTTTTAAGACATTCCCTCACGAGTTCCTCGTCTGAAATAAGCTCGCTGTCGTTTAAGTAGGCGAGTATTCCGCCGTCTATCGCCGCCGCAAGCGTTATCACTTCCCTGTCGTTTATATATTCGGAAATGTTCTCTTCGAGGCTCTTCACCGCCACGGTAGATTTTCTCCTCAAACTCCTTATGAGTTTATCTCTCTCCGTTTCCGGGCGAACGGAAACGCCTGCGCCCTGCGTGTATGCGAGAAGGACGGGCAAGACCTTTAATTTGCCGTGTTCGGAAGCGTATTTCAGCTCGGAAAGCGCCTTTTGCGGCGTTATGAGCTTTAATTTAAGAAGTTTTCCTACGATCTCTTTATCGTCGAGGTCTATATATTTCCGCACGAGTTCGCCCTTTTTGGAAAAACTGCCGTCGCAACATTCCACGAGAGCGTTGAATTTATCTCTGTCGAGCGTCAATAAGTTGAAATTCTGTGCGGCGAGGTTTATTTTCACGCCCTTGTCGACAGCCGCCGTAAGCACGCCGAGCGGAGTATCGTTGTTCAAGATATTTGCGGAAACTGCGCCCCTCACCGTCCTCACGGTCGCCTCGAAAACGTCCTTGTCGTTAAACGCCTCGTCGCCGAGATAGACGATAGCCGTTCTGTCGCCCCTTATCACGGCGAGCGAAACGTCCTTGTCCGCCCTTATCTCGTCGGAGAAAAAGCGCACGGCTCTCGGGTTTCTCGATACGGCTATGAGCGCCAAGCTCTTGTCCGATAAAAATTTTTCGGGAAGAAGGGAGATCGACTCTCCTCCGCTCCTTGCGACAGCCGCCGCCACGTCGTAATCGTCGCTCGCCGGCGGAAGCGCAAACGAATAGCTCTGACAAAAGCTCGTTACGGCGGCGAGAACTACGTCTTTGTCGGCTTTGAGCTTTTCATCGGCAAAGCGGAGCGTCTGTCCGCCGCTTTTAACTGCGGCGAGAACTACGTCTTTGTCCGCCCTGAGTTTTTCGGCGGCGTAAGACAACAGCGACGGATTTCTCGACACGGCGATTATCGTCAGCTCTTTACTTCTCTGAGCGACGTCGCTTTCGGGGTATTCGGCAATCAATGCGTTCAACTGCCTGACGTTCATTTTGAATTCCATAGTGATAACCTTTTAGCCGAATGAAAATAAGATCGAACTCGTTAAAACGGCTGAATTTCGGCGTATTTCAGCAAATTCTCACTCTATGTATTTTTAAGTCGTCGGTAAGCCCGACGTCTTTATTACATTATTATACCAAAAATGACCGCCACATTTCAACCTTTTTGACTAAAAAAAGTAAAATTTAATGCAAAATTCACAATCGGGAGATTTGTCGCCGCTTTTATAACAAAGCAACTAAAACGCAAGAAACAACATATTTAACCCAAAATTCAACGTTTTCGGTTGACAAATTAAACAAAGTTGCATATAATAAAAATACCGTACGGAATATTGAACGGAAAAAATTTTCCTTCATCGGCGTATTGAAATACGTCACGCTTGCTTAAACAAAGCCGCCCCGCATGAAACTGAGTCAGGGCGGCTTTACCTATTTACTTTTCAAAAACGCATTCAGCCTTTTTATTTGATAATCGGAAAGACGACCGACACTTTCATATGTGGACGACTTAAAGCGTTACTCCGCAACAGAGTTGAGATTTATCTGTGAACTCATGAAATAACGACAGTCGACAGTTTTTCATAACCGTTCTTGAAAAGGAGCGGT
>CACXDQ010000260.1 GCA_902766475.1 uncultured Eubacteriales bacterium | reverse complement strand
CGCCTCGCATTTTTACTATATCATTATATAATACAATACATTTATTCAACACAATATGCATAAAGTATTGCAAAATCGAATGATATAAGTATAAGTTATAGGTGGTATAAGTAAAACTAATACCAAAACTTGTAAAAAAAGATTGACAGTTTTTTTGACAAGTGGTATAATAACGTTAAATTTTAATTTTTGTTAGTTATGCGTTTTTGAAAGGGGTATCCCTTTCCTTTGTGTATTTATACACAAAGGAAACGCCTTAAATGATAATTTTAAGCGCAGAGCGAATGCCGTATCGCAAAGCGTTTGAAAAAATATTTCGACCATAAAAAGGAGAAAAAACAATGAAAAAAAGATTTGGTTCAATTTTAACAGCTTGCGTTCTTGCTTCTGCGTTTGCTCTCACGGCTTGCGGCGGTCCCGCCGAAGAGTCTGAATCGCAATCGGGCGGCGGCAACGAACCTGCGGCTACCGCAAAAGGCATTTTGTCGGTTGGCTATTCCAACTTCAACGAAAAATTCAGCCCCTTCTTCGCTGAAACCGCTTACGATCAGGACGTCGCTACTATGACGCAGGTTTCACTTCTCGCTTCCGACCGTGTGGGCGCTGTCGTCGAGAAGAGCAAGACGGGTGAAAAGAGGGTTTACAACGGAACGGAATATACATACAACGGCTTAGCAGACCTCACTATCGAAGGCCCCGCCGACAACGGTGAAGTTGTCTACACGTTCGACATTCGTAACGACGTCAAATTCTCCGACGGCGTTGCTTTGACAGCTGACGACGTAATATTCACAATGTACGTCTATTCCGATCCTACCTATGACGGAAGCTCGACTTTCTTCGCCCTTCCCATCAAAGGTATGAACGAATACCGTGCGGGCATTTCCGCTAAATGGCAGCTCATTTTAGCCGACCTTGCAGCGAATGCAACTGCTAATTTAGATGCGGGTTATTATACCGCTGCGGATAAAGAGGCGTTTGAAGCGGCGTTCGCAAAAGCCGGCGCTAACTTCGCTCAGTCCATCGTAGATTACTGTAAAGCTTACGGCGCTGAAACCGTTGCTCAGGGCGCTGCATTGTGGGGCTTTGCCGGTCTTGCAGAAGACGCTACCGCAGCAGACTTCTTCGCTGTGTTGCTTGACAAATACGGCTACGATATTTCCGATGATGGTCTTAACTGTGAAAAAGCCGACACGTCGTTCTCCTCGTTCCTTACCGAACAGCTTGACGACGCAATGCTTAAAGGTGTTAAGACGGGCGAATCTGCGGCGAATATAGCCGGTATCGAAAAGACGGGCGACTATCAGGTAAAAGTTACGCTTACCGAAGTTGACGCTACCGCTATTTATCAGCTTCCCATAACCGTTACCCCCTTGCATTATTACGGCGACAAGGAGAAATACGATTACGCAGACAACAAATTCGGTTTTGAAAAGGGCGACCTTTCGATTGTCAGAGCTAAGACGACCAAACCCTTGGGCGCAGGTCCTTACAAGTTCGACAAATACGAAAACGGCATAGTTTACTTCGTCGCTAACGAAGATTACTTCCTCGGCGCTCCCAAGACCAAGTATGTCCACTTCGTTGAGTCTAACGATAAAGATAAGATCAACGGCGTTGTAACCGGAACTATCGATTTAACCGATCCTTCCTTCGATAACGACGCTGTAAAAGCTATTAAGGACGCCAACAGCAACGGCACTCTTTACGGCGACAAGATAACCATCAATGCTGTCGATAACCTCGGTTACGGCTACATCGGTATGAGCGCTAAAGCCATTAAAGTAGGCAATGACGGCGCTTCCGAAGCTTCTAAAAATCTCCGTAAAGGTCTTGCAACTATCTTCTCCGTTTACAGAGAACTTGCCGTAAGCTCTTACTACGGCGACAGAGCTTCGGTCATCAACTATCCTATCTCCAACACTTCGTGGGCTGCTCCTCAGCCGGCTGACGAAGGCTATGCAGTAGCGTTCTCCAAAGACGCAGACGGCAAAGCTATCTACACTTCCAATATGACCGCGGAAGAAAAGTACGCTGCCGCTAAGGCTGCCGCTCTCGGCTTCCTTGCAAAAGCGGGCTACACCGTTGAAGGCGGCAAAGTTACCGCCGCTCCCGAAGGCGCTAAACTCGAATACACGGCTTGGATACCGGCAGACGGCACCGGCAACCACCCGTCCTTCATGATACTTACCGAGGCTAAACAGGCGTTTGCCGAAATAGGTATTAACCTTATCATAAAAGACCTTGCTAACTCCAGTGAACTCTGGACGAGCATCCAAGCCGATCAGGTAGATATCTGGTGTGCGGCTTGGGGCGCTACGGTAGATCCCGATATGTATCAGATCTACTTCTCCGGTATGGACGGTAAAGACGCAGGCGGATCCAACTATATGTACGACATAGCAGACGACGATCTTAACGAACTTATTTTGAACGCTCGTAAGTCGCTCGATCAGACTGACAGAAAGGAGATGTATAAAGATTGTCTTGATATCATTATCGACTGGGCAGTCGAGATCCCCGTATATCAAAGACAGAACGTAATCATCTTCAGCCCCGAAAGAGTTAAGATGGATACCGTTACCAAAGACATAACCACTTTCTACGGCTGGATGAGTGAAATCGAAAAGCTCGAAGTGTACGATGAAACTGTCTGATATTAGATAAATAATATTTAGCTTATTCGTATATAGTGTCTTTTTAAATTTCCCCGCGGCGCTTTTTTCGCCGCGGGAAAATTTACTGTTTAAAAACGATTTTGTTTTAACGCTTTATTCTTTTTTATAAAGCGGTAAAATCGGGTAAAGCGTTAAAGCGAAATTTCCAACTTGCCAACCCCTTAATACGAGGTCCTACTTATGCGTAAATTCATTATTAAGAGACTTGTTATCTCTGTGTTTATATTGTTCTTCGTCGGGCTTATTATCTATGCGATAATGAGATTTTTGCCCACGTCGTATATCGAAATGGTCGCAAGACAAAAGTCTATGCAACCCAACTCCAAAAGCTTTGACGAGTGGATGAAACAGCTCTCCGTAACTTACGGAATGGACAAAGGCATTTTCCTCGGCTATTTCCAATGGCTCGGCAACGCCTTTCGCGGGCAATTCGGCGACAGCTGGTTCTGGACGGTGCCCGTTACCGAAAAATTCCACGAAACCGTGTGGCTTTCCTTCGTCATGGGGCTTATCTCCATGTTCTTCGAGCTTATAATCGCCATTCCTCTCGGCGTCGTTGCGGCGACCAAACAATACAGCAAGACGGACTATACAATTTCCATCCTATCGTTTATCACGATCTCTTTCCCGACGTTCTTCTTTGCGTCCCTTTTAAAGCTCGTGTTCTCGATAAAGCTCGGTTGGTTTGACTTATACGGCGTTGTCGGAAGATATTACGAACACCTCTCTTCATGGGGACAATTCTGGGATAAGGCGCAACACCTCTTCCTTCCTATAACTTGTCTTGTCGTTCTCTCGATAGGCTCGCTCATGAGATATACGAGGACGAACATGCTCGAAGTTTTAAATGCCGATTATATCCGCACGGCGAGGAGCAAAGGGCTTTCCGAGGGCAGGGTAATTTACCACCACGCTTTCAGAAATACGCTCATTCCTCTCGTAACGATAGTGGGCGGCTCTCTTCCCGGTCTTTTTGCGGGCGCACTCATTACGGAAACGCTGTTTAAAATACCGGGCATTGGCTATACTTCCTATCAGGCGATGGTTGCGGGCGACATTCCGTTCTCGATGTTCTATATGGTATTCTTAGCCATATTGACGCTTGCCGGCAATCTTATTTCCGACATACTTTACGCCGTGGTAGATCCACGGGTAAGGGTATCTTAAGGAGGACGCCATGTTTAAAAAAGATAAAGAAAATACCAAAGTTGACAATTCAAAACTCTCTTTAAACGACGACAGAAGGGTAAAGACGCTTTCGCCGTCCGCCCTCGTCGCAAAGAGGTTTTTCAGAAATAAAGTTGCCGTTGCGGGGCTTATAATTCTCATCGTAATGTTCGTCTTTTCGTTCGGCGGCGCACTCGTTACGCCGTATGCCGAAGATCAGACGTT
>CACXDQ010000259.1 GCA_902766475.1 uncultured Eubacteriales bacterium | reverse complement strand
TTTCGGGGAATTGCCGCCGGAACATGCGGAAAATAAACAAATACTTATTATAAAAAATAAAGTCGGAAAAAAACTTGTCGTAAGCCTGTTTGATTTCATTGTTATTACCATTGTTTTTTTTAATGTTTAGATTATATCACAACGTCGATTATTTTACAACGGTTTTTGTAAATATTTTAAAAATTTGTATAAAAAAACGCCATTAAACAGGCGTTTTATATTAAAGCAGGATATCGAGCGACATCATGATAAGAAAACCGATAAAGAAACCGACGCTACCCTTTATTCTGTTTTTTTCAAGAGCTTCGGGAAGAATATCGACGAGGGCGGCAAAGACCATTGCTCCGGCGGCGAACGACATCAGCGACGATAAAAGCGGAGTTATTATCTCGGCAAGAAAAAACCCGATAATGCCGGCGATAGGCTCGACGATGCCGCTCATACTCCCGAAAAATAAACTCTTCTTCTTGCCATATGCCTTCCTTGCCGGAAGGGCGACAGCCGCACCTTCGGGGATATTCTGTATGCCTATACCGAACGCAACGCCTATTGCCGCCGCAAGAGTCAGGTCGGTCTTTCCCAAGGCGCCGAACGCAAAACCTACGGCAAGCCCCTCGGGAATATTGTGTATCGTTACGGCAATAAAAAGAGATTTAAAGCTTCCCTCGTCGTTTTCGGGCAAAAATTTAACGATTAAGAGAATAAAAATTCCCCCGATCAAAAACCCGCATATTATTTCCATCGCCGCACCGACACCGTAAAATACCGAATTTTCCATTGCGGGAATTATGAGTGACCAAACCGAAGCGGCAACCATTATCCCCGATGAAAACCCGCCTATAAAAGGAAAACCCCTATCAAGTATTTTATGTGAAAATAAGCATGCCGCAAGTGCCCCGAAAGATGTACAAATAAATATAAAAAGTAACCAAAATAGCGCATTTGCGGCATAAATCGACATAATTTCTCCTCTGTAAAACACACTGTATCTTATGCCGTAAATAAAAAATAGGTTCTATCTCTTCAATTTACCAAGCCCGTTTAATACCCCGCCCCTATAAACGAATTCATTCGACTTATATCTTAAATATTCATCTATCCCGTCCTCGATTATCGTCGATAAAAACTGCGATATCTTATCCGTACCGTCGCAGAACAGATAATATGCGAGCGAGCCGGGAACGGAATTTATTTCGTTAAGATACACTTCGCCGTCGGATAAAAGAAAGTCCATTCTTACAACGCCGTTAAAATCGAGTTTTCTGTAAACCTTTTTTACCGTATCTTTAATAATCGTTTCAGTCGCCTTGTCAAGGTCGGCAGGAAAACGCTTTGTCCCGGCGCTTAAATATTTATCGTCAAAAGTCAACATATCTCCGTTTAAAGTTGGCTCTTCGCACTCTGAAACAATATATTTATCTCCCGACTTATAGCATGCACAGTTTATCTCTCTGAATTTTTCAAGCGCCTTTTCGACGATAACTTTTCCGTCGTATTTAAAAGCGTTTTCAAGTGCAGACATTAGTTCTTCACCGCTTTTAACAACCTTAATACCTATGCTGCTGCCGAGATTTGCCGGCTTAACTATTACGGGATAAGTCGATCTTTTCTCCACAAATTGACACGCAATACGTTTATTTTTGTAAAAATTTTCTCTGCAAACCCTGACGTAGGGCAAGCTGTTTACGCCGAGCCCCGAAAGTAAAAGCTTGGTATAATATTTATCCATGCTTACGGACGACGCAAAAATGTGAGGCGAAGCAAACGGAATATCGCATAATGTCAGAAAGCCGGCAAGGCTCCCATCCTCTCCGTTTAGCCCATGCAGACAATTAAGCGCAACGGATACTTCGGCAATCTTCTTTAAGCCGTTTTTCTTCTTTTCATAAATACATCTATCCTTTGGCAGAAGAACTACGCTTTTTACCTTCTTTAAATCAAAGTTCTTATAAAAGGAAATATCCCTTAGCGCATCGCCCGAAAACCACCTTCCGTTTTCGTCTATGTAAATCGGTATAGGGTTATACTTTTCACATTTTAAAGCGTTTAAAGTAAGAACGCCCGTAATGACGGAAACGTCGTGCTCACATGAAACTCCACCGAAAAAAATCAATACGTTTTTCAAATATCCCTCCTTGTTTATCAAACCTTATAACTGTCGGGCAAGTCATTTATAAAAATAACAATATTTCCCGATTTTATCTCATTTTTTAAAATGTTTTCTGCCTCGCATAAATTTTTGGCGTAATGTTTTTCAAGTCCTTTAATATCAACCGTTCCGCTCAAAACGGCGTCGGCGTTATTACCGACCGCAATAATCACGTCAACGCTTTCGGAAAGAATTTTTCCAACATTTTTATTAAGTTCCTCTTCTCTTTTTCCGCCCTCAACGATACCGCTTATGACCGCAAATTTTTTTCCGTTGAACGTCTTTAATATTTCTGCGTCACTCTCTATCCCTAAGATATTAGCATTATATCCGTCGTCGATAACAGTAACTCCGCTCTCCGTAACAAAAACTTCCGCTCTATGCTCCGTCGGCTTTAACGTAAATACACAATCTGCTATTCTATGCGGTTTAACTCCGAGATAGAGAGCGACTGCGGACGCAAGACAAATATCTGTAACGCTATGTCTGCCGAGCAATTTTGTAACGACGGGAAAACGAACGTCTTTTAATATCAGATCGAAACTTGTCTGACAGCTGCTAATTACAATATTTTCAGCCTTAACGTTTAAGCCGTTTATTCCGACAAGACATTTATTTACCTTTGCCCTTTCGTAAAGTTCCGTACTTCCTATTGTATCGGCGGAAAAAACCGCATATCCATTCTCACTAAGCCCATCTATCAACTCAAATTTCGTATCTTTAATATTCTCTAAACTTCCGAAAGTTTCGAGATGCTGTTCGGTTATCCCCGTTATTACGCCTATTTCAGGTTTAACGATATTTGTAAGTTCTTTTATATCCCCCTTATTTCTCGCCCCCATTTCGGCTATAAAAACTTCAGTATCATCGTTCATTTTTGAAACCGACTTACATATGCCGAGAGGGGTATTATATGATTTAGGCGTTGCGTAAACTTTATAATCAACCGAAAGCATTGCCGCAAGAATATTTTTGACCGACGTCTTTCCGCAACTGCCGGTAATGCCTATTTTTATCAGATCATTTTTTTTAGCAAGTTTTTTCTTGCATTTGTTTATAGACAATACATAATTCAATCTATCAAAAGGCATATTGACTTTTTTTGATACGCCAAGCGTGTGGCAATACGCAAGAACAATAAAAGCGCCGATCCCGCAAGCATAATACACGTCAAACACAAGACGAAAAGCATAACAGACTGAAATTTCGAGTAAAAACGTCAATATAAAAGAAAACCCAGTTAGCCTTAAAAATCTCGACGTGATAACGACTTTTTTGATTATCTTAACATTTTTGTCAGCAAAAAACACATAAAAGCAGCAAAAGACAGCAATAACGCTTATCGAAATATAATTAAGTATTCCAAAAACGCCGAATAAGATATTGAACAGACACAATATCACGGATAAAAGCATGCTTTTAATTATCGTTTTTTGTTTAATATAGCAAGAAATCAGCTTATTTTCGTCATAGCCCGACTGCTGATATACTGCGTATTCGAGAGGTAAGATCAAAGAAACTGAAAGCGTTGCGATAAGACAATACAGCAAAATAAATAAATTTTCATTCATAATCCACCCGTCAAAAATGAAAATACCACCCCGTTAAACTCGTTTGGAAATTCGCAGAAACAAAAATGCCCCGCATGCGGTAAAACTTTCAACTTGGAATTTTTAATATATTTCCTCATTCGTTTTGCCGCATACAAGGGCGTTTCTCTATCGTCTTTGCCGAAAACCAAAAGCGTTTCGTTCTTTATCTTTTTGTATTCTTCGTCCAACCTGTCACCGATTATGAGCTTAAAACTCTCTTTCATGACGTCGTTTAACGAATTATAATCTTCAGAATAATATTTTTTTAATTTTTCCCTCGGTATAAAATGCGATAATGCATTGAATTTTAGTTTATTTAAAACATATTTGACAGTGCGCCTCGGCTTTAACCCCGCCGCTCCGGTAAGCACGATCTTATCTATCCTGTCGTCTGTCTTTAAAAGGCGCACAAGAACTCTCGCCCCGAAAGAATGAGCGATAATATCGACTTTTTTTACGTTAAGAGTATCAATAACGGAAGAGATTTCGGCGGCATAGTCGTCAAGCGAATAAGGCTTTTTCATCATCGGACTATTCCCGAAGCCCGTCATATCGACCGCAACAACTCTGAAAAACCTCGAAAAATACTTTATCTGATAAGAAAAGCTCTCTTTGCAAGATAGGTATCCGTGCAAAAAAAGCAATACTTTACCGCTCCCCTCGTCTATTGCACTAAGTGAATTTATCGTTGTAATTATTTTATTTTTTTCTCCATTATCAATGCGTCTTCTGTATATTGATAATACTTTTCTCTTACGGCGATAACTTTAAAACCGAGTTTAGCATAGCAATTTTGCGCCGCAAAATTTGATTTTCTGACTTCGAGCATTATCCTCTCAACGTCATTTTCTTTCAATTCGGTTTCAACCTTTTCAAAAAGTTTAGTCGCAACGCCCTTTCTTCTGAAATTTTCATCAACGGCTACGAGCAAAATATCCGCAACCTCGAAGCAATAATCGGCGCCAATATAACCGCAGATTTTATCGTTTTCAACCGCAACGTATCCCACAAAACCGTTTCCTTTAACGGAAGCGTCGAGCATAGCAACGCTCCACGGATCGGTGAAATACTTTTCCTCCATAACGGAGATGTCATTATTGTCGGAAATAAGCCATTTACGAAAGATCATAACTCTTCTTCCGCCTGACTTTTTTTGACGTACAGCGGAATAAGCGTTTCTCTGTCAAACGTTGCGTTAATAAGCTTACTTTCAACCGCAAGCTTAAATCCTTCCGAAGGAGAAGCGACCTTCGCATTGTACCCGTCTATCGGCTTATCCGAAACAATATCGCATTTTTCGGAAATTTTAGCAATATCGTTTACGGAGATAAAAGACGGCTCATAGACGATTTTGTTGTCTTTATCGAACACGCAAGCATAA
>CACXDQ010000258.1 GCA_902766475.1 uncultured Eubacteriales bacterium | reverse complement strand
TTTAACGCCAGACCTTAAAGAGTTTCCTATATCCATTGTAAAGACAAGCTCGCACTTTACGCCGTTTACCCCGTCGAAATTAACTTCGCCGTGTATATGCTTATCCTTTATCTCGACCTTATTTTGTCTGTATCTTTCAATTTCTCTGACGGGAGCTTGATAGAGCTTGTTGCCCCTCAAAGTAAGCTCTCTCGGCAAAATCGCAGACCCTGCCCAGCCGTCCTTTTCGGTAGGCATAGACCTCGCCCACATCTGCATCCACGCCGCCATTATCGTCCTTCCGTCGGGAGCAGATAACGTTTGAGCGGCATAAAAATCGAAACCTCCGTCTATCTCATCCTCGTATTCAGACTTAAATTCACCCGTATCGAGGTCGAGTTTTCCGACCATATAGATATTGCCATGGAGATTTTCGTGTCGCCAACTGTCCTTTTTGAGCTTCTGCGGACTTGTTATCAGCACGTCTTTGTCGCCTATCGTAGTAAACGAAGGACATTCGTAAATACCATCGGTACGATTGTCTTTCCATACCTTTCCGACGTAAGACCATTCCGTGAGATCGGGAGAAGTAAACAGAAGTATCTGCCCCGCCCCGTCTATTCCGGCAGACCCTGTCATAGCATAATATACGCCGTTTCTCATAAATACTTTCGGATCACGGAAGTCGTTTTTAGAACAGTCATCGGGAAGTTTATCGCCGGATATAACAACGCCTTTTTTATCAAAATGTATTCCGTCGTCGGAAACGGCGAGAGCCTGAGTCTGCAAGTCGTTTGCGACAGCCGTGTACATAAGATAAAATTTACCGTCTTTGACAATCGACGTACCCGAAAAACAACCATCGGCGTCGTATTTTTTATCGGGCGCTAAGGCAGTCGGCTGAAAATCCCATTTGACAAAATCAGAGGTTGTAAAATGCCCCCAATGCATTGGACCCCACTCGGCGGAATACGGGTTAAACTGAAAAAACATGTGGTATTTGCCGAAAGCAAAGTTAAAGCCGTTTGGGTCGTTCATCCACCCGACGGGCGGCATGACGTGATAAGAATGTCTGTACGTCGGAACTACTTTATCTATATTTTCCGCAACGTGTTCATCGGCGTTTTTTACGCTGAATTTCAATTCGGCATTTAATATTTCGGTATCTAAATTTTCGGCGTGTAAAATGTTATGCATATATCTCCGTGGAAATCATTGCGAATTCTATATGTTGAAAAGTATATTGGCAAAGCCCCGTAAAGTTTACGGCGTTATTTTCGGCAAACAATTTTATCGGCTTACCGCTTACGCCGTAAAGCCTTACGGTCAATGCGCATGCGTCGCCTAAATACATTACGCCGACCGAGCCTTCCTGAACGTATGTGAAAGAATATTCAACGTTCGGCTCTAATGCGGTTTCGTATTGAGTGATAAGCGTACTCCCCTCATTGAATACGAGTTCTACGGTGTTTGCCCTTTGGTTAAATCTTATCATCTTGTATTTGTCGGCTCTGCCGTTATAATCGAACGCCAAGCCGAACATGCCCGTTCCATCGAACGAGAAACTGCCCTTTATGACAAATCTTTCATAGCAATTGAACACGTCTTCATATGTGTATGAGCTTGCCGCCCTCACCGTCTTGAACGTTTCGTTTATCAAAAGCGCACGCCGCTTATTGAATAATTCGTCAAAACAATCGAGCGGAGCAAGCGAAAGATCGCCGTTTTCCTTTTGTACTATCTTCTGAACGAGGAGGTTGCCCGCCCATGCGGAAACGTCTTGCGTGGAAGAAACGGAGCCGGATCTTCTCGCCCAACCTACCATATAATAGTTTTCTCCGTCGTCAACGTGTTTTGCGGCGTAGAAAAGTTTGCCTTCGACCCTCTTTGCGGCGGAATAAGGTCCGTAAGCCGTATCCGACACCGCATACCAGAGCGTATCGTCTTGTGCGGAATATGTGAGGTAGTATTTATTTCCTATCTTAAACGTATCGCTGCATTCGAGATTCCAGAAACCGCCCACCTTGTTGGAATATATAACTCCGTCATAAACGGGGTTTGTGAGGTTGCCGTTTAAAGTATATTTTATTACTCTCGCCACACTGTTTTTTGCGGCGGTTATCGTCAAAGTTATCTTGTCCGTCGCCTCGTCGTAATAAGCTTGCGGATCTCTGAAATCGTTTTTCTGACCGAGATCCGACGGAGGAATTATTTCCCAACCCTCCTTTTTTTCAAACGAGGTGAGGTTATCGCTCTCAGCGACCATTATCTTTTCTTTATATTCAGCCGAAGAGGAATTGGTATGCCCCGTGTAGAAGAAGTAATATCTGCCTTTTACCTTAACTACCGATCCTGTACCTATCCAGCTGTCTTGTCCTCCCGAACGGGAAGATTCCAAAACGGGAGTCTGCTGTTCTTCATAAGTTACGAAATCACGAGTCGTAACGAGGAATACGGAATGGTTATAAGAATCTCCGCCGTCCTTTAAATAATAGATATAATAAACTCCGTTTTCGTAATAAGGCATCGTGTCGCCGATATAGCCTTGTCTTGTTCCGTCCTTTTCGGGGCGGAAGAAAAATTTATAATCGTATGCCGCTTCCTGCGAGCCGGGCGTTAAAAGCGACGAAAAATCTTTATCGTCGGTGGGATATACGATATCTCCTTCGATATTCTGCTCCCAACCTGCGTATAAAACGGTTTTTTTTGTTACGGTATCGCTTGAAAAATCCCATTTTTCCGTCAAATCGCTGTCGGTATACCAACCTAAAAAAGTATAACCTTCACGGGTGGGCGAATCGGGCTCAGTCGCTTTATTTCCGTATTTTACGGTTTGAGCCGACGGAACCGGGTCAAACGTAAAATAATTGTAATTGAAACTGACCGAATATTCGGCGTTTACGTCGGCTGAGTTTTCAGACGGCGACGTAACCGCACAGCCGCTCAATATTGCAAATGCGGTAATTACCGCCATTAAACAACAAAATAATCTGAATTTCATTTTGCGTTTTCCCCTTTCCGTATATTTTTTAAAATATCATTATTTTATTATGAGGCGTAAAATAAAATTCTACGCCTCATAACGATTTCATTTCGCCTTATTATGCAACGGTTTTCTGCATTATGACGAGTTCTGTTATCTCGATGGTAACTTCACCGAGTTCAGCCGTGCTTGCCGAGCCGAACTGGAAGAGAAGCTCGAAATTCATATCCGTAACGAGAGTTTCGGTAGTGGTGAACTCGAATTCCTGCTCTTCGGTGGTGATGTCAAGACTTTGCGTAACTCTCGGTTCCCACTTTCCGAGGGCGTTGAGGAAGAGTGCGCAAGTTACGTTTTTATCTGCCTTTATCTTTATTTTAACGGTGAAATAGCTGTCAGCCGGAAGGGGCAGCGGATTTGCGGTATAACCGAAGAAAAGCTTGTTGTGCCAGTCGGTCGTGCTTGCCTGATCTATGCGGTAGAAGAGGCTTCCGTCCGTCGTCCAGATGGTGCCTACGCCGTATTCGTTGTCCTCGTCGGTGCCGTTGAAGGTGTCGAAAATGTAGTTGGGGTTGGTGTGATTCTTGGAGCCGTTGCCATATGCCATGAAACGGTCAAGCGTCTTGGTGACTTCCTTGTCGCCTTCGAGCGTGCCGAATGCGAAGTTGTCGATGGTGAGGACGTTGCTGCCCGCTGCGTTTTTGCCGACATACATCTTCAAGACGGGGTCGTCGATAGCGTTTTCGGCTATAAAGGACGCATAGAGCGTCTTGGTTTCGCCCTCGTTTATGGAAAGGCTGTCGAACTTAGCTCTGTTATTATACTCCTGAAGATTGCTTTCAAGGCAGATCTCGCCGCCCTGAGCCTTAGCGGAAGTTACGGTTACTCTGTAAAAATACTTAACGCCCGCTTCGAGCTTTACGTTTCCAAGACCGATAACAACTTTAAGATCCCAGTTATTTTCACCCGCTTTGGTAACCTCAACCTTGGCGGCGCCGTTATCGTTGGAAAGGTTTGCGGTTGCGCCCCCCTGATTTAAAGTTACGCCCGCAACGCTGTCTGCAAAGTCGTAAGTGACGAGATTCTTTTCGGTTTC
>CACXDQ010000257.1 GCA_902766475.1 uncultured Eubacteriales bacterium | reverse complement strand
TCAAAGTCAAAGCGGTGAAATTGCTCTTGCCGACAACCGTGCGGATGTCGAGCGCAAAGCCGTTCGTCGCAAGGGGGTTGGCGAATATCCACTTAGAGTCGCCCGCCTTGTTCACGGTAAACATAACGCCGTCGGAATAGGTCTTGCCGTTTTCGTCCGTCTTGGAAGCCGTAAACGTCTTGTCGTCGGCATAGAAATAGTTTGCGACCAAAACGCTCTGGTTTGCGTCCGTCCTGTCGACGCCGATTATTACGGGAAGGTCTTCTTCGGGAAGAGTTATCTCCTCGCCGTCGCCGTAAGCATAGAAATATCTGACGGAGATCTTGTCGCCGCTTTCATTTACTTCGGGGATAAAGCCGTTGCCGGAAAGGTATGTCTTTGTTCCGTTTTTGTCGGTAACTTCAACGGAAGCCTTTTCGACGTTGAGCGTGCCGCTCATAAAGTCGTACACCGAAAGTTCGGGAAGCTTATATTCAAATCCGTCGACAAGCACGTTCGGGAATTTAACTTCGCCCCTGAATACGGGTGCGGAGGGAATTTCGAGGTTGACGACTACTGCGGTCTGAGCCGTCTTGCCGAGGAAGTCGGTAGCCTTATAAACTACCATCCATTTGCCTGCCGTTTCGGGATAGAACGACCAGTCTTTATCTTCCTCGGTGAAGGTCATTTCGACCTTGCCGTCCAAAGAAACCGCCGCCGTAACCTTAGAAACGCCCGTTCCGCCGGTAATTTCGGGGATATTGACTGTGAGCTTTTCGCCTACAACGCCGTTGGTCTGAACGCCTGCGCCGACAAAGCCGATCTCCTCTATTTCGCCGCCGGCATGTACCCACGCTATCTTTTCGGCGGTGTTGCCGACGTGGTCTTTCGCCGTGTAAACTATTGCGTACATTCCCCTTTCTTTCACTTCAAATTTGCCGTTTTCAACGGTTATCTTGGTGGGAACGCCCGCATTGTAATTGAGATATACGCCGACGGATACGTCCACCTCTCCGGAGAAGAGGTCGAACGCCGTCGCTTCGGGTACGGGATAATAAACGCCCTCGCCGACGTAAGATTCGGGCATTTTGTCGGTATCGTATTCAGTGTCGATCGTTATCGTCGGCGCTTCGTCGTCTTCCACGATCGTGCCGTTCAAAACGATGTCTTTTACGCTTCTGAGCAAGAAGTTAGCCGACTGTTTTTTATAGTTTTCGGCATACACGGTAAGGCGCACCTTATCGCTCGTGAAGCCTTTCCACTGAACGTCTGCAAGCCCTCCGAAATATGCCTTGTCGTCGAGGTCGATTATAAATCTGTCGTTGATGGTGACGACCTGAGATACGGGGTTATAGCCTATCTTATAGCCGTTTAGCGATGGATCGGTAGGCATTTTGTTTTTGCCGACCGCATAGAACGAGTTGGAAACTACAACGCCGCCGTAACCGTCGTTTTCATGAAGGTTAGTAGTACCTTCAAGCCCCTTCAAGATCTGTCCGTCGCCCGCCGCCAAGACGTAGGTGTACATAGCCCACCAACCGTCGGCGGAATCGCTGTCGCCGGCATTTACGTTTATCTGTATCCTCAAAGTTTTGGAGCTGTCCGCAACGTCGGTAAACACGAAGTCTATCGTCTTTGCGTCAGCCGAGCCGACTTCGTCCGGCGTGACGAAAAAGTCAGCCAAATATATGGTTTTATCCTCTTCCTTCGGAATTGTTATCATTCCGCTGAAAGAGAGTGTGTCCTGTTCTTGTAAGCGGACCATAAGTCCGTCGCTTTCGGTGTCGTAACCGGGATAGGAATAGCCCTCGACGTATTGCGCCGTAGTGCCCTCTTTTTCAAACGAGAAAGTGGCGTGCTTTACGACGAAGCTCTCCTCTTCGAAATATGTCTTTCCGCCCTTGTCCGTAACGGTATAGCGAACGGTGTATTTGCCCGCTTGACTCAGGACGATATTTTCGGAAGAAACCGCCCTGCCGTCGGGGAAAATAACGGACGAAACAGCCGTGTATTGCTCACCGGCAACAGTTACCTCTCTTGACGGCACGTTGAAAACGGAGCCGTAAGTGCTGTCGGAAACGGTTACGTCTGACCATTCGACGGCGGCGTCTGCACCGATGGGGTTTGCCCATACGCCAACACCGACCGCTGCGGCTATCGCAACGGCGGCGGAAGCGCCGGCAAGTTTTATCATCGTTTTTTTGTTCATGTTTATGACCATGACCTCCTGTCATAAATTTTCATTTTTCAAGTTTATGCTGCTATTAAAGTTCAACTGCGTTTTTTATTTTCTTCCGCCGCACCCGTCGGGTGCGGCGGAAAATATCAACCTTTAACTCCGCCCATGGTTAGGTTGCCGAGCAATCTCTTCTGGAAAATGAGGAAAAGTACGAGTATCGGAACGGTTACTATGACCGTGCCCGCCAAGCGGAACGGTATGCCCTGCACTTCCGCCGGCGCCGTACCTCTTACGAGGTTGAATAAGCCGTAAGCCATCGTCGGGAAAGACGGCATATACAAAAGCGGAGTCTGATAATCGTTCCAAAAACCTATAAAGTTTATTAAAAATACCGTTAAAATGGTGTTTTTCGTGAGCGGAAATGCAATTCTCATCATTATGGAGAAATTGCTCGCCCCGTCCACCTTAGCCGCCTCGGAATAGGACGCCGGCATCGCCTTATAGACGTTGAAGAACACGAGGAAATACATTCCCAAAAAGTGCGCTTTCATTATCCATAAGCCGTACACCTTGTCGTACAAGCCGAGGTTTGTGGCAAGTTCCAGCTCCGACGGAAGAGTTCCGACGAGAGGAATTATCATCGTTACGATGACGATACCGTACATTATTTTGGAAAATTTGAAATTATATCTCGCACAGACGTAAGCCGTGGCGCACGGCACGATCGTCGAAACGACGCCGCAACCTATCGCATAGATGAGCGAGTTCAAGATAAGCCCTTCGACGTAGACGGGTATGCCCGTCGTCTGCGGTTTTACCGAGAACAGAGCAAGTATCGTGCCCAAGTTGTTCGCCCACTTTTCGGGGAAAAACGTGTACGGCTTTTCAATGAAATAGTTTATCTCCTTAAATGAGGAGAAGAAACCCCATGCGAGTAGCCCTATAAGCGAGAGGGTATAGAGGATAAGCACGACGAGGAGAATTATGCTGAAAGCCGAGAAATGGAAACGCTTGCGTTTTTTATTAGTCATATCCATATCGTCAGTCCTCCGTCGGTCCGAATTTCTCGAGAAGCCATCTCACGAGGAACGTGAGCGGAATGGCGACTATCGCCATCATCAAGCCGAATGCGGAAAGCTTCGGGAAATGGGTGAGATCCGTATTGTGGTTGAGCGTCTCTTTGTACAAGTAGTAGCCGAACGTCTGATAGGGTGCCGACGTGCCGTAGAACGTAAAGAGATTGAACTGGTTTGTAAATATACTTGCTATGCCCGTTACGATAAATACCGAAAGCGTGGGATACACTTGCGGAAGGGATATGTGCCAGAACTCTTTAAACCCCGTTGCGCCGTCGAGGTTTGCCGCCTCGACCATTTCGGGGGAAATGCCGCTCATGGAATTTGCGTACATGAGTACGTTTACGCCGAAACCTATCCACGTGTTATAGAAGAACAGGGCGAGGAACTGATCGGCTATCGGCCGCCTTGCGTCGAGAATCGACATCACTTCCTTTCCGAGGACGTCCCTCGCAAACATAGGTATCGCATTGTTCAAAAAGTACATATAAAGCGTTGCGATAACTATTGCGGAAATTATGGACGGCAAGAAGAGCAGAACTCTGAAAAAGCCCGAAAACGGCATCTTTTTCGCTATATAATGCGAGAACAGAAGCCCGAGCGGCAAGCCCGTAAACATACCTAAGATCCATGCGAGAATAGAAATTCTCGTCGCCGTCATTATCTCGGGCGTAGAGAGAAGTTCCCATGCCTTCTGTATGCCTTCGGTCGACCAGGTGTATATATACGACCTGCTCCCGAGATCCATCGTTATTTTTCTGAAAGAGAGGAAAAACGAGTTGAAGTTTACGCCTATATAGAACACGCAGAACTGTGCCACGGGCCATATAAGCATTATGACGTAAAAGAGAAGGTCTTTTTTAAGCCCTATTCTTCCGCTCGTTTTTCTTCGTATGCTTGACTGCATTTTTGTCTCCGTCGTTTGGTTTATTATTTATTAAGGTCTTTCCATGCGCCCTTCCACGTTGCGTAGATTGCGCTGAAATATTCGTTTGCGTCGTTTACGGTGTTCTTGCCATTGTCGAGAAGGTACGCATACGGAGCGAGTGCGCCGTTGCTGTCCAATCCGGCGATGAGCGCCTTATAATATTCTCTGCCCCTCAAAGAAGAAGCGTTGTTGTAGTAGAGGGGGTTGGTCGAATATTCATATACGACGTCGGAATTTTTAACGTAAGTATAGAGGTTTCTGCCGAACGTGGTAAGGTCTTTCTGATCTTCTTCGCTTATCGTGTAGTTTACGGCTTTAAGCGAGTTGGTAACCTTGGTGAACTGAACGAGCTGTTCGTCGGAATAGACGTATTTGATAAAGTCGTTAGCGACTTTCTGCTTAGCCTCGGAAATACCGGCTTTGGTGAAGCAGACAGCGTCCATGGTGTCTACTACCGTATTCCTTTCGCCTTCGTGTCCCGCCGGCTTGGGCATGGGCATAATGCCGAAGTTACATTCAGATCTCTTCTTGCTGAGGTTGGAGAAGTTGTTGGCTTGCTCAGACTCACCTTCCCACCATACGCCTTCCATGAGTATAGCCGCCTCACCCTTTATGAAACGATACTGTGCGGCAGTGTTTTCGTCGGAAGTGTTGGTAGCGTACATGCTGTCGTAGTTGCCTGCGTCGTTGAAGATACGGGCGAACATCTGCGTTGCCCAGTAAGTTCCTTCCTGACGGGCAAGCTCGTAAGCGTTTTCACCGGTTATTACGGTAGGCTCGGCGT
>CACXDQ010000256.1 GCA_902766475.1 uncultured Eubacteriales bacterium | reverse complement strand
AAAGTATCAATATATTACCTCTTGTAAAATAAATGATAATACTAAAATCATTTACGGCAATGCGTTCTATAATTGTAGTGGCTTAACGAGTGTGATAATTCCGGATAGTGTGACGAGTATAGGAAGTTATGCGTTTTCGGGTTGTAGCGGTCTTACGAGTGTGATAATTCCCGACAGCGTGACGGAAATAGGAAGCAAAGCGTTCGGTTGGTGTGACAACCTTAAAAAAGTGACATTTTTATCGGAAGTTCCGCCCACAATCGGCTCGGACTTATTCGGCGGAACTTGGGATGCGTCAGATTTTGTTATTTATGTGCCTTCAAGCGGGTTAGAGGCGTATAAGGCGATTACCGCAGGATATTGGCAAGGATATGCGGTGTCGCATATTTGTAGCCATTCCCGAAAATTAAAAGCGATCTGAGCGTTAAAAAAACTATTCGCAAAGGAGAAAATTGTGAATGATTATATAACAGCAGTTGTCAGCGCATTGGTAGGTTCAATTATAGGGGCTATCGGTACATATTTTACATTAAGATATAATTATCGGCAATTATTTGCCGATACGGTATCGAAAAGCCGAAATAAATGGCTCGACGAAATGAGGAAAAACATATCGATAATGCTCGCAGAGGCAAGAAAAATTTTATCTGATGGCTACGATAAAACAAAATTTTACATTGTCCGAAATCAAGTTCTTCTCAGGTTAAATAGTTCTGAGCCGAAACACGCTTTATTGAAAAAAGAGATAGAAAGATACGAAACGTGTCAGAGTTTATCCGAGATAATAAATATAGAAGAAAATATACTCATTATTTCCGAACCGCTGTTAAAGAGGGAATGGGAAAGAGTTAAGAAAGAAGCAAAAGGAGCGGAATAATATGAAACACTGTTATATTTATATACCGACAATTTGTTTGACGGTCGTTATCAGCTTGTTGATTATATGTGTTTTTGCGGTTTTGATTACGTTAATTATTTTATTGTATAAAAAAGATAAGAATCAAACAAAACTCGGAGAGCATCTCGAAGATATTTACTTAGCTAAAACTATCAACGAAAAACATTGTTGTTACGGATATAATGAACAAAGTGCATTTGTTCGCTGTCGCTATGACAAGCAATGCGTAAAAGACAAAAAGTCAACCGATGGCGACGTAAACAATGCTTGTAATGATAACGGTAAAGATGACAATGACGGCTATGACGGCGCAAATAAAGATGACGGCGTTAAAGAAACAAAATAAGCGGAAATATAATTGATGCGCTTTATTGGCAAAGGGTAACGGGGAAAACGTTATCCTTTGTTTTTTAAGCGCAAAAAGTCGGGCAAGAAAACAAAAAATTTTAAAAAAGTATTGACAAAACGGCGATTTTGTTATATAATCTATAATTATCACTAATATAAAGGTTTATATGGAAATAAAGAACTTAGAGGCGATTGTTACTCGCAAAAACAAGAAGATATATAAAGACGGCGACAAGCTTATTAAAATCTTCGATGAAGGCTATAACAAGTCAAGCGTTTTCAACGAGGTTTTAAATCAAGCGAGAGTTGAGGAAACGGGGCTCAATATCCCTAAAATTCTCGAAGTTACCGTTATCGACGGGCGTTGGGCTATAATTATGGACTATATCGAGGGCACGACTATCGAACAGCTTATCCGTGAAAACCCCGACAAAGAGGACGAATATCTCGATTTCTTTATAGATATTCAGCGCAAAATACACGAAAAGCGCAGTCCGCTTCTCACCAAATTCAAGGATAAGATGACGGACAAGATAATGCAGTGCGACTTAAACGCTTCCACGAGGTATGACCTCGCCGTGAGAATGGGCGCAATGCCCATGCATAACCACCTCTGTCATGGTGATTTCAACCCGTCAAACGTCGTCATTACGCCGAGCGGCGAGCCGTATATAATCGACTGGTCGCACGCAAGCCAGGGCAACGCTACGGCGGACGCCGCTAAAACGGCTCTTGTCCTTCGCATGGAAGGAAGGGAAGAGTTTGCGGAAAAATATATTGCGAGGTATTGCGAGCTTACGGGCACAAATAAGCAGTACGTTGACGACTGGACGCCCATCGTTGCGGCGGCGCAGCTCGTAAAGGTCAGCCCCGAAATCAAAAAAATGTTGATGAAATGGATAGTGTGATATGCATAAGTTCGATACAAAAGTACAGGTAATCAAATATAAGGTTTTAAAAGCCGTCGCAAAGTATGCGTGGAGCGACGAGCTTTTGGAGAAAATTCTTGAAATTCCCGAAAAGATAGCCCCGGGCAAAACGCCGACAATGCGTTGTTGCGTTTACAAGGAAAGGGCGATAATAGGCGAGAGGGTAAAACTTGCCGTCGGCGGAAACAGATTCAATAAAAAGGTCATTCAAGTCATCGACATAGCTTGTAACGACTGTCCGACGGGCGGCTATGAGGTAACTTCGGCTTGCAGAGGCTGTCTTGCCCACAGATGCGCCGAAGCGTGTAAGCGTGGAGCAATAACGTTCGGCGCCGATCAAAAGGCTTACATAGACAAAAGCAAGTGCGTAGAATGCGGAATGTGTTCAAAAGCGTGTCCGTTCAATGCGATTTCAAACAATAAGCGCCCGTGCGAGATGAGTTGCAGAGTAGGCGCAATATCCATGGGCGACGAAAAGGAAGCCAAGATAGATTACAATAAGTGCGTATCTTGCGGCGCATGCGTGTATATGTGTCCGTTCGGTGCGATAACCGACAGATCGTATATCCTCGACGTCATAGACATAATAAAGAATAAGGCGGAAGGGCATAGCGTAAATGCGCTCGTTGCACCCTCTATTTCAAGTCAGTTCGGGTACGCAAAGCTCGGTCAGATAATGACTGCGATAAAAAAAGTCGGTTTCGACGAGGTTGTGGAAGTTGCGCTCGGTGCGGATATGGTTGCCGACGGCGAGTCTAAAGAGCTTGCCGAAAAGGGGTTTTTGACTTCTTCTTGCTGTCCGGCGTTCGTCGCATACGTCGAGAAGAATTTCCCTGCGCTCAAAGACAATATTTCGCATAACTTATCGCCGGCGGGAACTATTGCGAAATATCTCAAAGGGCAGGATCCCGAATGTAAAAACATATTTATAGGACCTTGCACCGCCAAAAAATCGGAATTTCAGCGTGATGAGTATGCGGGGCTTATCGACAGCGTAATAACGTTTGAAGAGCTTCAAGCTCTTATCGACAGCAAGGATATCGACGTCAATTCTCTCGAAGAAACGGATATAAACCACGCTTCATATTTCGGAAGGATATTTGCGAGGAGCGGAGGCGTTTCCGAAGCCGTTTCTGAGGCTCTGAAAGAGCAGAACAGCGACTTCGAGTTAAAGCCCATAGCTTGCAGCGGAATAGACGATTGTAAAAAAGCGCTCATGCTTGCGGCAAGAGGACTTCTTCCGAATAATTTCATCGAGGGTATGGCGTGCGTCGGCGGCTGTATCAACGGAGCGGGTTGTTTAACGCACGGCGACAAGAACAAAACCGTTACGGATAATTACGGTAAAGAGTCGAAATATCATGATATCGCCACGGCTTTAAACGACGTTAAATAATAATATTTTAAAGGCTTTTTATGATATGCCTATCATAAAAAGCTTTTTTTGTTTAAGCGACTAAAACTAAAAAGTGGGGCTATAAGTCGATTATTTAGCAAATTCTACTGTCGGTAGAGTCGTTTTTTCAGCTCTCTACTTTGAGGGGAGCGACCTTTCTACTCATTTTGGCACGTTTTTTACAAATATTTGTAGACACGGCGAAAAAAATGTGCTAAGATATATTTACGTTGTTCGGCTGCGTAAAATTATTTGCAGCTTTAAGCAAACGTTATAACGTAAGGCGAAAAATGGCTAACATTGTTATAATCGGCGGAGGCGTTGCCGGTCTTTCGGCGGGGATATATTCCCTCCTTAACGGACACAGCGTTTCTATATTTGAAAAACATCGTATATTAGGCGGCAACCTCACCGGCTGGCGCAGAAAAGGACACGACATCGACGGTTGCGTTCACTGGCTTACGGGCACCAACCCCAATTCCGATTTCTATAAGATGTGGAATACAGTCGGCGTTTTGGACGAAAATACGGAAGTGTATTACGGGGAGCAGCTCTTTTCTTACGTTTTGGGCGATAAGAAAATTTCTCTGTATTGCGATATGGAAAAGACGAGGGCGGAGATGCTTGCCGTTGCCCCGGAGGACGAAAAGGAGATAAACCGCTTTATGCGTGCGGTCGAAACGATGGCTCGCATAAACAAGGTGGGCGGCGAAAACTGCGACAGAAAGATGATGCCGTGGGAATGGATAACGAAAGCCCCCGATCTTCTCTTCTATCATTCTTTGAGCATAAAACAACTTACCAAGCGCTTTAAAAATGAAGTTATTCGTGGTTTTTTATCTGCGCTTTTGAGTGAGAAGTTCTCATCCGTTGCCCTTATATACGTTTTTTCTACAATCACCGGCAAAAACGGCGGCGTGCCCCGTGGCGGCTCGTTCGAGATCGAGAGGAGAATGGAAGAGAGATTTCGTTCGCTCGGCGGTCAGGTGTTTACGGGCAAAGAAGCGGTTAAGATAAACAACAAAAACGGCTATGCAACGACAGTCGAATTTTCCGACGGAAGTATTGCGTCGGGCGATTATATGATAGTTACGACGGAGCCGTCCGCCGCATTCGGTAAGTTTATAGACGCCGAAATGCCTTATTCCGTAAAGAAGATTTACGACGCCGGCGACGGTTACAGATTTTCAAGTTCCAACGCCGCTTTTTCGTGCGAGAGCGACGATATTCCTTTCCGTGACGAGATAATAGTAGACGTTCCGCAGAAATACCGCTATCTTTTAAGAGCCGATTATCTCATGATAAGGGAATATTCCAACGAGAATTTTGCACCCGAGGGCAAATACGTCGTTCAGACGCTTGCCATATGCGATGAAGCCGCTTGCGTTGACTTTATCAATTATAGGGATAACAAGGCGAAATATAACGAAATGAAAAAGGATATGGCGATTGCTCTCGAAGAGATAATCACTTCGGTATTGCCGTCGCTCAAAGGTAAGCTTACTTGTCTTGACGTGTGGACGCCTGCGACGTATAAACGCTACACAAATGCTGAAACGGGCACTTTCCAAAGCTTCATTTTAGCGCCTAAGAGTATTCCCATTCCGGCTGATAACAGGGTAAAGGGCTACAAAAACCTCGTCCTTGCGGGGCAGTGGTTGCAATCTCCGGGCGGGCTTCCGATAGCTCTCGATACGGGCAGAGTTGCGGCAATGACGGTTGCAAAGCTCGCAAAGAGGGGTTTGCCTACCTATCTCCCCAAAAAAGCAATGGTATAATTTTTAAAAGCGCACGGCTTTAATAAGCCGTGCGCTTTTAGTATATTATCTTTTTATTTATCATCTATATTGTCTTTGTTT
>CACXDQ010000255.1 GCA_902766475.1 uncultured Eubacteriales bacterium | reverse complement strand
TTTTTATTGCCCCGAGACGGTCTGGGCGCCGTTCGGCAATATCTTGAAATCTGTCTTGTAAATAAGCGAACTTATCGGCTCGAAAACGTAACCCTTTTCCTTTAACGCCGTAAAGATCAGCGGCAAGCTCTCCGCCGTGTGAAGTCCGTTGTTGTGACAGAGTATTATCGACCCAGACTTCACCTTTGAAACCACCCTCGAACATATCTCCTCGGCGGAAAGATCTTTCCAATCTAAACTGTCTACGTCCCACTGTATCGTGTAAAAGCCGAGCTTAGTCGCCGTTTTTATAACGGTATCGTCGTATTCCCCGAACGGCGCACGGAAAAGCTCGACCGCTCTGCCCGTTATATCCGAAATCGCCTTTGAAGAGCTTAAAAGCTCGCTTTCTATCGCCTCTGCGCTCATCTTGCTCATGTGGGAATGAGTTGCCGAATGCGTGCCTATATCGTGCCCTTTATTTGCTATTTCAAGCACTAAATCGGGATATTTTTCCGTCCAGAACTCAACGGCGAAAAACGTGCATTTTACGCCGTAAAAATCGAGTACGTCCAAAATTTTGCGGGTGTAGTCTGCACCCCAGGCGCAATCGAATGAGATGGCTATCTTATTATCGTTTCTCTCCACTCTGTAAATGGGGAGTTCCCTCGCCGCTTTTCCCTCGGTATAGACGGCGTAAGCGCCCGTAAAATTTACGCATAAAATAAGGATAACCGCAAGCAAGACGGCTATCCCCGAAAACAAAAAATTCTTTTTCATATAAAGACCTCTTCGACAAATAATGTATGCGAAGAGATAAAAAATTATCCCTTTACGACGAGCGACAAGACGGACATCTCTATAAATTTAAGCGAAACGGCTTGATCGAGCCCGCAAAACGCCTTGTCGGACAATAGAGCCTCGTCTATCATATCGCCCTTTGCCGGCAGAACGTGCAGAAGGAGCGCACCTTGCGAAGCGTGAGAAAATTCTTCCTCGCCCAAACGGAAGCCCTCGCCAAGCCCGTCCTCTGAAACGAACACGACGTCGGCGCCCTTTACGCCCTCGGTAACGTCGAAGTACACCGAAACGTCATTGGCGGACAAGCCCGACATAAACTCTTTATCGGGCATCATTTCGGCGGGGCAAATAAAGCGAAGTTCGCTTGCGCAAAGCGAAAACGCAGAAACGAAGTTTTCGGCGTGCTTTTTCGGGTCGCATATCATGGCGATCTTCAAGCCGTCGAGGCTGCCTTTCTTGTTCCATATCGTATATAATGCGGAAAGCGCCTCGCAAGGGCCGGTAACGCCGTTTGCGTTCACGACGGGAATGTCGAGTTTTTTCTCGATAAGCTCGGCGTCAGCCGGCTCGTCGGTCTGCACGACGAATGCGTTCACCCCGTAATTTGCCATTGCCGCAACGGAGAGATTGTCGTTGACGAGCTTTTCGAGTTCGTCGCCCTTGACGGTGCAGACGATAGCCTTTCCCGAAAGCTTGTCGACGGCGGTCTCGAATGCCACCCTCGAACGGGTAAAGCCGTTTTTGGATATAAGGCAGACGTATTTGTCTTTAAGCTTATTTATCTTTTCGCCGACGGAAAGGCTGACGGAAAATTCCCTCGCCCTCGAAAGTATCTCCGAAACGTCGTCCTCGGACAACGAGGCGAGCGAGACGAGGTGATTTGCCGAAATTTTGCCCGTGGGCGCAAACTTATTTATCTCCATAATAAAGTCCTCACACAAAGCATTATATCAACTTTTAAAAAATATTACAACCGATTGAGCTTGAATTGTGCAAATTGAATAAATAAGGGGCGAAAAATTTGTTTAAATTGCGCTTGCTAAAAACGCCGAAACGTTGTATAATAATATTATCAAAATATATTTTCGGGAAATCCGGAATTTTGGAGGAAATATGGCAAGTCTGCTTTTAAAAGACATCTACAAGGTATATCCGTCCGGCGTCGTCGCCGTTACCGACTTTACCCTTGACATCGAAGATAAGGAATTTATCGTTTTCGTCGGCCCGTCCGGCTGCGGTAAGTCTACCACCCTTCGTATGATAGCCGGTCTTGAAGAGATCTCCGACGGCGAACTCTACATCGACGGCAAGCTCATGAACAACGTTCAGCCCAAAGACAGAGATATAGCGATGGTTTTCCAGAACTACGCTCTCTATCCGCACATGACCGTTTACGACAACATGGCGTTCGGTCTTAAACTCAGAAAGAAACCCAAGGCTGAAATCGACGAAAAGGTCAAGGAAGCCGCAAGGATCCTCGGTCTTGAAACCTACCTTCAAAGAAAGCCGAAGGCTCTCTCCGGCGGTCAAAGACAGAGAGTTGCGCTCGGAAGAGCTATCGTCCGTGAGCCCAAAGTATTCCTTCTCGACGAACCCCTCTCCAACCTCGACGCTAAGCTCCGTGCGCAGATGAGGACCGAGATAACCAAACTTCACCACAGACTTGCAACGACGTTCATTTACGTTACGCACGATCAGGTCGAGGCTATGACCATGGGTACGAGAATAGTCGTTATGAAAGACGGCTTTATTCAGCAGGTAGACGCACCTCAGATGCTTTACGATTACCCCGCAAACCTCTTCGTCGCAGGCTTTATCGGCACTCCGCAGATGAACTTCTTCGACGCCGTTCTCACCAAGGACGAAACGGGCAAGGTTTTCGTAGAATTCGAGGGCAGAAAAGTCGCTCTTCCCAAGTCGAAGTCCGACAAGATAATCAACCCCGAAGAATATATCAATACGGGTAAACCCGTCGTATTCGGCGTTCGTCCCGAGGATCTTCACGATGAAGAGAGCTTTATAAACAACTCCCGTGAAACGATAATCGACGTTAAAGTAGACGTCGTTGAAAAGCTCGGTGCGGAAACTCTTCTCTACTGCGTATTCAACAACGGCGAAGAGAAGAACGAAGAAGAGGGCAAGGTAAAAAGCCTTGTCGAAAGCGCTACTCAGCTTATCGCTAAGGTAGATTCGAGAACGACTACCGAGAGAGATCAGACGATTGAGCTTGCTATCGACATCATGCACAGCCACCTCTTCGACAAGGAAACCGAACTCACCATTTTGGACGGTTTGGGCACCAAGGCTTACGTTCCCGTCGTAGAGCTTGAAAGAAGAGCTAAGGAAGAGGAAGAACTCAGAAACAACCCCGAACTTGCCGCTAAAAAGGCAAAAGAGGCTGCGAGAAGAGCTAAGAAAAACAAATAATAAATAATAAAATAAAAAAGGCGAGCCGTCGCTGAGTTTAGCGACGGCTCGCATTTTTTGTTTCGCATTTTGTTTTTGCGTTTTGTATTTTAGTTTTTCATATTGGATATTATCTGCGCAATTAGCGCCGCTTCCTTGTCGGAAAGTTCGCCGCCCAAAGCTTTAACGAGCGATTTCGCAATGTCCTCAACGCTTTTCTTGCCCTCGATTGCGCTTACAGCCGCATCGAGCTTTTCGGGCGGAACGTAACTCGAAAGCACCTCTCTCGGATCCGCCGCCTTGCCGCCGTGGCACAACCCTTCGAGCGCAAGCGTGATGCCCACCGCACCGAGCGCAATATCAAGCACTCTGCCGAGGTCGAAACCGCCGCTCAAAAAACTCATGCCGACGGCGAGCGCCGTCGACATAATAACGCTTAAAATAGTTATTTTACGGCAGTTTAAAGTCTTTTTTTTCTTTATAAACCTTATAACAGCCCCGACCACGACCGCCGTAGCTATCGTTTCGCCGCCGAATTTGTCTATTATGGCGGCTATCTGAATACCGTTCATTATCCTCTCCTTCCGAAAGGCAAGAGGCAACGGCGAAAACCGTTTTTCAGTTTATTAAAAAAGGCTTTCGGGCACAAAACTCGCCCTGTAAGCCGTTCCTTTATTATATCTCGGTCTATAATAGTATTTTACCGTACTCCTTACCTCCCGCAAATTATTTTCCAGACGCAAAACAATTATATCACAACGTGCGAAAATAAATGCGATGACCGAAAGTTTTCGGTATAAAAATAAAGTGATATTGTTTGCATAGCAAACAGTTATATTTTTAGAGTAATTCTAAAAGTTATATTTTGACTTGCAGTCAAAGTTATATTA
>CACXDQ010000254.1 GCA_902766475.1 uncultured Eubacteriales bacterium | reverse complement strand
CTCGCTTATATTATAAAAACTATTTACAAATTATTTTTTTTATGTTATAATTATATATACTTTAATATATATACTTTAAAATAGGAGTATTATATGGACCCCGAACCCCCCAGTAGCAGCATTATAGCCGTCTACATAACAGTTATCGTGGCGCTCATCGCCATGTCGGCATTTTTTTCGGCAACGGAAACGGCTTACACCTCGCTCAATAAAGCGAGATTGAAACTCTTGGCGGACGGCGGCAAAAAATCGGCTCGCCTCGCCCTCTCCCTTACGGAGAATTACGACAGACTTTTATTTACTATCTTAATAGGCAATAATATTGTAAACATCGTTCTTGCAACGCTGTCGGCAATGCTGTTTGCAACGCTCATCGTCGATAACGCCGGCGTTGCGGCGACGGTTTCGACCGCCGTCTCGACCGTCGCCGTACTCATATTCGGCGAGGTAACGCCCAAGACGCTCGCTAAGGAATTTCCCGAAAAGACGGCTTGCGGCGTGGCGTATATCATCTATTTCTTCGTAATAATTCTCTACCCCTTAAACCTCTTGTTTACGGGTTGGAAAGCGCTTTTACGCAAAGTTTTCAGATTTAAGAGCGAGGACGTCATTACCGAAGAGGAACTTTTAACTTACGTCGAGGAAGCCAAAGAGGACGGCACGCTCGACAACAACGAAACGGAACTTATCTCCTCTGCGATAGAATTCAACGATTCGGAAGTGGGCGAGATACTCGTTCCGAGGGTGAACGTCGTCGCAATAGACGTGAACACGCCCATGGAAGAGATAAAAAAGCTGTTTTTGGACAACGGCTTTTCGAGATTGCCCGTGTACAGAGGCTCTATCGACACGATAATCGGCATGATACACGAAAAGGACTTCTACCATGCGTTGGAGAGGGGCGCAAAGGACATCAAGGGCATAATAACCTCGATGGCGCTTGCGACAGAACACATGAAGATACCCGTTCTTCTCCGCATTATGCAAAAACAAAAGGTACATATGGCGGTCGTTATCGACGAATACGGCGGAACGCTCGGCATCGCCACGCTCGAAGATATTTTAGAAGAGCTTGTCGGTGAGATCTGGGACGAACACGACGAAGTCGTCGATTATTTCCACAAGATAGACGACCATACTTACCTCGTCGACGGCAACGCCGAAATAGTCGACTTTTTCGAGCTTTTCTCCTCGGCGCACGAGGACGAGGACGCCGACGCAAACACCGTCAGCGGCTGGGTAATAGAAAAGTGCGGAGATATTCCGGCGATAGGCTATTCGTTTGAATACGAGGGGCTTACGATAGAAGTCGTAAAGAGAAATTTAAAGAGAGTTTTAGAGATAAAAGTTACGATAAAAGACGAGGAAAACGCCGAAGAATAAACTATAGGTCGACTTTTCGGTTACGGGCGAGAAAAACAGCGAGGTGTAACGTGAAAAAATTAGGTCTTGTCTTAGGCTCGGGCGGGGCGAGAGGCGTCGCCCACATAGGATTTTTGCAGGCTTTGGACGAAAACGGAATCAAGCCTTATTGTATTGCCGGCTGTTCGATGGGCGCAGTCGTGGGCGGCTTGTACGCCAAGGGCATGACGCCCGCCGAAATGCTCGAAGTGGTAAAGGGTTTGAAAGCTTCGGACATCGTAGACCTTTCCTCTAATATGATAAGGGAAAAATCAATGCTCAAAACCGTAAAAATGGCGAAACTTATCGACAAATTTTACGGCGATACGACCTTTGAAGAGCTTCGCATACCATTTATGTGCAACGCATTCGATTTAAACAAGGGCAAGACGGTATGGTTTAATACCGGCAAAGTCGCCCCGTGCGTGAGGGCGAGCGCCTCTATCCCCACCGTATTCAAGCCCGTGGAGATGGGCGAAAGGCTTCTCGTCGACGGCGGCGTAATAAAGAGAATGCCCGTCGAGGCCGTCTATAAAATGGGTGCGGATGCAATAGTCGGCGTGGACGTGCTTGGCGAGCCTAAGGGCGCAGAACACGACAAAAATATCTTCACTTACGTCTTGCGCCTTATCGAGGCGGTAGACTGGGCGAACGCTTCCGAGGAATACGAAAAGGGCAAATACGATATTTTGATTCTTCCCGACCTCGGGGAAATGAGTCAATACGTCGTAAAACACCTCGAATTTGCTTACGAAAGGGGCTATGACGCAGGCTTGAACAGCGTCAATGCCATAAAGGAACTCATTTTATGAACGCATACGATTTTGACGACACTATTCTTTCGGGCGACACCGAGGTGTATTTTTGGAAATATATTTTCGACAATTTTAAAAAGGCATTGCCCTATAAAGAGCAAGCTTATAAGTACAGAAAATTACAGCAAGAGGGCAAGTGTTCGAGGGAGATCTCACGACCTGTTATCTACCGCTTTTTGAAAGAATTCGACGATATTTCCGAAGTGGTAACAAAGTTTTGGGCTTTGCACGAGAAGTTTATAAAGCCGTGGTACGCCTTAGCTTATGAAAAAACAGACGTGATAATTTCGGGCACGCCGCTTTTTTTACTGAAACCCATAATGCAAAAACTCGGTATAAAAAACGTAATTGCGACCAAAATGGACGAAAGGACGGGCGAGCTTGACGGGCTATGGAATTACGGCGAGGAAAAAGTAAGGCGGTTTAAAGAGATTTACGGCGATATCCGCCCCGAAAAATTTTACAGCGATTCCCTTTCCGATTTACCCATGGCAAGGCTTGCAAAAGAGGCGTTTATCGTCCGTAACGACGACATATCGCCGTGGAGCGACTTATGAAAAAGAAGATAATAATTGTGATAATTTGCGGCGTTTTGGCGATTGCCGCCGCCGTCGGCATAATTCTCGGCATAACGCTGTCAAAAGGCGGAAACAAGCCGACGGCGGAATCAACCTCAGCCGATACTTCGACCGATACAACGGACAGCCTTGACAGCGGCGAGAGCGGAGAAAGCGCCGAGAGCGGAGAGAGCGCCGACGACAGTTCAAGCGAGAGCGAAGAGAGCGGCGAAAGCGGCGAAAGCGCATCTGACGGCGAGGACAGTTCCACGGAAATCAGCGAGGCGATTTTAAACGGGTTTACGTTAAATATCGACGAGGACAAAACGGCTTACGTCGTTACGGGCTATATCGGCACGGCGGCGACGGCGGAAGTTCCTGCGTCGTACAACGGTTTGCCCGTAACGGCGATAGCGAGCGGTGCGTTTGCAAATTCGGATATTTCCGCAATCACTTTCCCCGACGGCTTGATTTCCATCGGCGACGAGGCGTTCAGATATTGCAAGAGATTGAAAGAAATAGAAATTCCGAAGAGCGTTACGAGCTTGGGAAAACGTGCGTTCACGGGGTGCGACCACCTCGTTGACATAAAGCTTTCCGGCGGCGTTTCAGAGATAAGCGAGGGCTTGTTCTCCTCATGCACGAGGCTGACGGAAATAAAGATACCCGAGGGTGTAACGGCGATAGGCGAAAGTGCGTTTTTATCGTGCGGTTATTTAAGGAGCGTCGAACTGCCGTCAAGCCTTGTTACGATAGGCGACAAGGCGTTTCAGGGCTGCTTAGAGCTAACGCAGATAACGATACCTAAAAAAGTGAATTTTATCGACAGATACGCCTTTTATAACTGTTCTAAGCTCAAAACGGCAACGTTTGAAAATGCGAGCGGTTGGTGGTGGTCGGACAGACCGTCGGCGGTAAGCGGCAATGAGATTTCGGAAAACGACCTTAAAGACGGCGCAACGGCGGCGAAATACCTGACCGACGATTTACGTTCCCATTTCTGGAAACGCAGTTGACTTATTCGGCGTACTCCTCTCCGCTTGTCGCTTGGGGCGAATAAAAACCCCTTTTTATCCACTTCAAGCGACCGCCCTTTACTGTCCCCCAAGCTACCATTACCCCTTATCGTCACCCCAAGCGACCATTACCCCTTATTGTCACCCTGAGCAAACGAAGT
>CACXDQ010000253.1 GCA_902766475.1 uncultured Eubacteriales bacterium | reverse complement strand
GGCTTTTCGACGACGTTATAACCTATTGCGCCCTCTATAAAGATATATACTCTGTAATACTCGTCGTCGGGCGTTTTGAAATAACTCTTCCCGTCAGTCGTCGGAACGAGCGTCAGACTCTCTCTGTCGGGATCTCCGCCCCTCTTCGCTATTTCCGCACGATTGAATTCGGTAACGAGCTTTATATTGTTCATAAGCCCGTCGACGTTTGTAAACAGCTTGGAATTGATCTTCTGTACGATATATCTCTTCTTTATTCCGCCGTTTTCAAACACGGCGACGTAAGTTCTGTTTATAAGCCCGCTCCCGTAAGGCTCGCAGCTTATAAATTTTCCGTCTATTTTAAAATTGGACAGTATATCACAAAATTGCATAAGAAATCTCCTTTCAAAAAAGTTATAACAAAAAAACAAAGGGGTTGTCAAGCGGTTTTTGGCTCTACGATCAAAGTGCGAAAATAAATATAAATAAAAAGAATTTTTATAACACATATTTTTTGCGCCGAGGCAAATACTTTGCGTATGGAATTAAACGCAAATATAAATATCTCAAAGCTCGCTTTAAAAGCGTTGATAGGCGAAAGCGACGACATAATTTTCTTCGATTTCACTTGCGGAGAATACGACGCATGCGCCGTGTACGTCGACTCGATAACCGACAGGGATATGCTCGGTATGGAAGTTATCTCGCCGCTCAAAAAGATAGAGGGCAAGCACACGGTAAAAGAACTTTCAAAGAGCGTTACGCTCGCAAACGTCGAGCTTGTGAGCGAGATAAGAACGATAGCCGACCTCGTTCTCGGAGGACACACCGCAATTTTGTTTGACGGAAAGAAAAAAGCGCTTTCCGTCGACCTTAAAAAGTTTGAAACACGCTCCATCGCCGAGCCGCCGACGGGCTTTTCGATACGAGGACCGAGAAGCGGTTTTACCGAATCTATCAAGACCAATTTAAGCCTTATGAGAAGGTATTTAAAGACCGACGATTTTATCGTCGAGATGAGCGAAGTCGGAAAAATGACAAAGACGGGCGTCGCCCTTTTATATATTAAAGGCATTGCCGACGAAAATCTCGTAAAGGGCGTGAGGGCGAGGCTCGGAAAGATCAAGACGGACGGCGTTCCGGACAGCTCTTATATAGCAAAACACATCAACGAGAGAAGGGGGTCGCTATTTAAACAAGTAGGCTCGACCGAGCGCCCCGACGTAATGCTTGAAAGACTGCTCGAAGGGAGAGTGGGCATAATCGTCGACGGCTCGCCTTTCGTGCTTACCCTTCCGTACCTGTTGGTAGAAGATTTTCAGTCTGCCGAAGATTATTATATATCGAAATACAGAGCAAACGTCGTAAGGACGATAAGAATAATCGCACTGCTTTTTTCTATACTTCTCCCCTCTCTGTTCGTGTCGGCGCAACTTTTTCACATTCAGCTTCTTCCGCAAAACTTCTTACTCACGATAATTAACAGCATAAAGGGCATACCGCTTTCCCCGAGCCTTGAAATGTTCTTTATTCTTCTCATCTTCGAGATATTGAACGAAACGAGCGTGAGAATGCCCAAATACGTCGGAATGGCTCTCGGCGTAGTAGGGGCGCTCGTTCTCGGTGAAACTCTCGTTCATGCCGGAATAGTTTCCACGCCCGCCGTGCTTATAATGGCGCTTTCGGGGATAAGCATTTACACCGTGCCAGAAATAGTTGAAACAACGTCGATTTTGAGGCTTATTTTCTTGTTTTTGGCAGGTTCGGTAGGCGGTTACGGAATAATACTCATCTCCGCATTTATGCTCTGTTATCTCACGACTTCGGACAATTACGGCGTGCCATATCTTGCGCCGTATGCGCCGCTTATAGCGAACGACATGCAAGACGGTTTTCAGATGAAGAGCATTACGGATATGAAGCGCCGCCCCGTCGTATTTGCAAGCAGAAACAAGACGAGAAGGGGGAACGAGAATGCGTGAATACAAGATCTCCGTAAGGCAGATTTGCTTTTCTCTCGTCGCATTTTCGCTTGCGATAAAGATGATAATGCTCACTGCCGTTACGGCGAGCATATCGGGCAGAATGTTGTGGCTGTCCGCAATAGTAAACTTTGCGGTCGACGGGCTGTTTATATTATATATATTGAAAATAAGCGAGAAGTTCGACGGGCTCGATTTTTATGAGATATTAGAAGTTAATATCGGGAAAGTCGGCGCTAAAATAGTTTTTGCGCTGTACGCTATAATATTTTTTGTAAAGGCATATATCCCCATACTCGAACAAAAGACGTTTATAGAAATTACGCTTTACGAAACGTCGCCGACGATACTCACTTTTATGCCCTTTTTCATCTTTTCGGCTTACTTTTGCTTTAAGGGAATGAGGGCGATAGGTCGGTGTGCCGACATAGCTGTGTGGCTTACCGTTCTCGCCGTTTTGGGGCTTATAGCACTCACCTTGCAAAACGCCGATTTTTCGGAGCTTTTACCACTTGCGGATATACCGCTGACAGACGTATTAAGCGGCGGAATTAAGACCTCGCTATGGTATTTCGACAGCTTGTATATTTTGTTTTTCATAGGACATTTCAAGAGGGAAAAACTAACGAAAACAAAAATTTTAGGAGCGTTTGCGATAGAGGGGCTAATGATTGCCGTATTTACGGCGGCTACGTTTGCGGAATTCGGAGTTCTCACGGAAAGACAGTTCTTTGCGCCGGTAAAAGTCGGGCTTTTCAGCGTTGCGACGCTGAACATCGGCAGAATCGACTATATAGCCGCATTCGTCATCGCAACGTCGAACGTGTTTGCGATAGCCGTTCCGCTCGTCTTTTGCACTTACTGCGTAAACAAGGTGATAGGCGTTGACGGAAAAGTTTTGACGCCCGTAATAATAAACGCAATAATGGCGGCGCTCATACTCTTTACGGAGAAATATTTATACGTTTTTTTCGGTTTCATAAGCGGTTACGCCGTCTATGCGTTTGCATTTTTCGCATACGTCGTTCCCCTTATTATGCTCTTTCTCAAAAAAGGAAGTATTAAAAGATGAAGGCACTGAGATCTAAAATAGTAATTCTGATAATAGCCGCAACTACGTTTTTATACTTCACGAACGATTACGGCTTGGTGGATATAGAAAAGACGGCGATAATAGTCGCCATCGGCATAGATTACGAAGAAGAAAAGGAAGAATATTCCGTTACGGCTCAGATAGCCGTGCCGGAATCGTCCGAAAACGCCGTCGATAACGAACAATGTTCCATCGAGGGCAAAGGGAAAACGGTAGCCGACGCAATAGATTCGGTCGGCGTCAATACGGGTTGGTATCCCCTACTTTCGTTCTGCCACATAGTTCTTTTAGGCAACGGGGCGATAACGGGCGACGTTGCCGACACCCTATCGTTTATAATAAGGAGCGACAGAATACCCGATTCCGCCCTCGTCGTTGCGTGCGAAAAAAAGGCGAAAGACGTGTTGAATACAAAGACTCCGCTCGACAACGTGTCCTCTTTCGCACTTGAAAAAGTTCTCGTCAAAGACATTGCCAAGTCGGACAGAATAGCGTCTTCGAGCGTTAAGGACTTTATCAAAAATTACTACTCATTGTGCGAAACGTCGCAAATGCCGCTGCTTAAAATAATAGAAATAGACGACGGCAGCTCCAAAGAGGGCGAACAGAGCGGCGGCAGTGGGGGCGGCGGAGAAAAGAAAAAGAAAGCGAGCATTTTCGACGCAACTTCAACTCTGTTTTTTAAAAAGGGCGAAGCGAAAATGACGCTTGACTCGGAAGAAACGCAGGTGTATAACCTCATATATAAAAATGCGCTCGACTCTTATATTTTAATAGACGACGCCGAGATAGACGGCGAAAAGACTGCCGCCGTACTCGATATAAACGAAATAACAAAAGATATGCGCTTTGATTTTTCCGACGAAAAAAGCCCGAAGTTCATTTTGAAGATGAACGTCAGGCTCGGTTTTGAAGATTTAAAGAAAACGCAGCCGGTAAAAGACCTTACGCCGAGGCAGACCATACCGGACGAAATACTTGAAACCACACGAAAAAAGATAGAAAAGCTCATTATAAGCGCATTTAAAAAAGGGCGTGAAAACGACTGCGATATACTTCACTTAAAAGAGCAACTATATAAATTCAACTTCGATAAATTCGGCGCTTACGGCGAGGATATTTTAAAGACGGTCGAGCTTATTGCGGAGATAAATTGCAGCTCGGAAATATCAAACTGAATACTTTTACTCGGGCTTGACTTTTTTCAAATCGTCAAGCCAAACTTTTGCCGAAACGTCGCTCGGCATGCGCCAGTCGCCCCTCGGAGAGAGCGAAACGCTGCCGACTTTCACCCCGTCGGGAAGGCACGAGCGCTTGAATTGTTGGGAGAAAAATCTGCCTACAAACTTTTCAAGCCACTTATAAATTTCTTTATCCGTAAAATCGCCGCTGAACGTATTTAATGCAATAAGGTAAATTTTCGACGGAGAATACCCCGAACGGATAAAATGATAAAGGAAGAAATCGTGAAGGATATAAGGACCTACCAAGTCCTCTGTCTTTTGCTTTATTTCTCCGTTCTCGTCCGCCGGAATAAGTTCGGGGCTGACGGGCGTGTCTAAAATGTCGAAAAGTATCTTTTCCGTCTTTCCGCCCACCCTTTTCGCAACGTGCTTGACGATATACTTTACAAGCGTTTTGGGAATTGACGCATTTACGCCGTACATGGACATATGATCGCCGTTATAGGTTGCCCAGCCGAGGGCAAGTTCGGATAGGTCGCCCGTGCCGACGACGATGCCGCCCGTCATATTGGCTATATCCATGATAACTTGCGTGCGTTCCCTCGCCTGCGAATTTTCGTAAGTTACGTCCGTCTGCGTTTCGCTCTGCCCTATATCCTTAAAATGACTTCTCACTGTATTTGAGATATCTATTTCCCTCGCCGTAACGCCGAGTTCTTTCATGAGGAGAATTGAATTGTTTTTCGTCCTCTTCGTCGTGCCGAAACAAGGCATGGTAACGCCTATTACGTCCGCTCTCGGTCTTTTGAGCCTATCCATCGCCCTCACGGCAACCAAGAGGGCAAGCGTGCTGTCGAGCCCGCCCGAAACGCCTATCACGAGCGTCTTGCAGTTTATGTGAGAAATTCTTCTCATAAGCCCCGTAGACTGGATATCCAAAATGAGATTTATCCTCTCTTCAAGCTCGCTTTCGTCGCTTGGGATAAACGGCGTTTTTGAATACTTTCTCAATATTTCATCTCTCTTTGCGCCGAGAGAGAAATAAATATTTTCGTGAGAAGAAGAAAAGCTGTTTTCATAATCAGCCGTCTTGTTTCTCTCAAATGATAATAGCGATACGTCGATATCCGAAATTGCAAAACCGTCGCCGAAAAGCTTGCTTTCGGCGAGCTTTTTGCCGTTTTCGTAAATCATATTGTGCGCAGAAAATACCATGTCGGTAGACGACTCGCCGAAACCGGCGCTTGAATAGGCGTAAGCGCAGATACACTTTGCCGACTGCATGGAAACAAGATTTCTTCTGTATTCCGCTTTGCCTATAAGCTCGTCGCCGGCGGAAAGGTTGACGATGAGATTTGCCCCTGCAAGGCAATGTTTTATCGACGGCGAATTCGCCACCCAGAGATCCTCGCATATCTCCGCCGAAATTTTAAGATCACCGCCCTTTTCGCAGAATATGAGATCCGCCCCGAACGGATAATTTTCGCCGCCTATTTCTATTGTCGTATTGGGCTTATCGCCGAGCGAAGAAAACTGCCTTCTCTCGTAAAACTCGTTATAATTGGGCAAAAACGTTTTCGGAACGACGCCGAGTATCTTACCTCCGCTTATAGAAACTGCGGTATTATATAGCCGCCCGTCCTTTTTTAACGGACAGCCGACGAAGAATATCATGTCGAGATTTACCGAAAAATCTGCAAGTTTTAAGAGTGCTTGTTCGCATTTATCGAGCAAAACGCCATGATAAAAGAGATCGGATAAAGTATAACCCGAAAG
>CACXDQ010000252.1 GCA_902766475.1 uncultured Eubacteriales bacterium | reverse complement strand
TCGTGATATACGGCAAGGCACATCACCTTATATTCGTCTATATTGCCGCCGAAAAGTTTGTTTTTGATGAGTGCCAAGGCATGGGCGATGACCGTTACCGCATGGCTGTGTTCCATTATATTTTCCTCGACGGCGGAGTGCATCAGCGCCCAACGCTTGATATATTTCATTCTGCTCAAATATGCGTAAAAATCGTGATCCATATAAACCTCGTATAAAAAAGACCGCTTTATATAGCGGTCTAAAAGCTATTATAAGCTCAGTTTGCGCTGCCGGATAAGACGAGCTTGCCGTCCTTCACGACGTAATTGGAATTTCCGTGATGAACAGTTGCGTTTACGCAATCTACAAACGCATTTTCGCCCATATTTTCAAGCTTGAAACTTGACGGAAGATATACGTTTTTAACGACTTCGCAATGCGAGAAAGCGTATTCCCCAAGCGTTTCGAGCGTTACAAACCTCACGACGTAAAGGTCGGTATAAGCGAACGCAAAGCCGCCCACCGTTTTAAGGTTATCCGAAAAAGTTACTTTTCTGAGCGCCGTGCAATGGTCAAACGCACTGTAACCGAGATTTTCAACGCCGTATAAAGCGACGGTTTTAAGAGCGTCGCACGCCATAAACGCACCGTTTCCGACGGAAACGTAGTTTTCGGGAACGGTAAGGCTCTCTATCTCCGAACGGTTTTTAAAACCTTCGGGAACTACCGCCGTAACCGCCACTCCGTCATACTCGGTCGGAAGATTGAGTTCTGCGGGAAGGGTAACACCCTCTTTCGCCGCAACGGCGTAAGTATCGTCGCCGGTCAAAACAAATTCAAAATAATCGGCTTCCGTGGGCGCATAAGTTTTATGCTTTATGCCCAAATCGCACGAAGCGAGCGCCGTAATCAAAACGCCGACAGCTATAAGGGCGGATAAAAATCTCATTTTCATTATACCCTGAACCTCCGCAACAAAACAAATTGATACATACTATCGCACTATATACTAACACTTATAGTATTATACAATAATAGTATAATTTATATAGTTGAATTTGTCAATAATTTTTAACGAATTACTTGAATTTAGCGAAAATTTTTTATAATACTTTCGACAAAAAGTCTTTCAGGCGCGGATTTTGCGGATCGTCGAAAAATTTATCGGGCGTGTTCTGTTCGGCTACCACTCCGTCGTTTATAAACACGACCTTCGTTGCGACTTCTCTCGCAAATTTCATTTCGTGAGTTACGATCGCCATAGTCATGCCGTCGTCGGCAACTTCCTTGATAAGCGCAAGCACCTCGCCTACCATTTCGGGATCGAGCGCCGAAGTAGGCTCGTCGAAAAGCATTACCTCAGGGCTCATCATGAGCGAACGGATAATCGCCACCCTCTGCTTCTGTCCGCCCGAAAGAGAGTTGGGATAGACGTTCGCCTTGTCGGTGAGATCTATCCTTTTTAAAAGAGAATACGCCTTTTCTGTCGCCTCGGCTTTATTCATCACTTTGAGCTTAGTCGGAGCATAAATGAGGTTGTCTATCACCTTCATATTGTTGAAGAGGTTGAACTGCTGAAAGACCATGCCCATGCGCTGTCTTGCTACGTTTATGTCGAGGATATTGGCTTTGTAAAACGTCTTTACCGCCGCCGAAAACTCTCTGCCCTCGGCTCTTTTTAAAAGGTCGTTTTGCTTGATTTGTCTTATTATCTCCGCTCTCGCCCCCTCTTCGCCAACTTTGTCCGCACGAGCGGCATAGAGCTTTTTAAAAGTGTTGGACTTTTCAATTATGTCGTAGTGGAGATACGGATCGACGGGCGTAAGGAGCTTATCGTCTAACCACACCTCGCCGTAAGTAACCTCTTCGAGCAAATTCATACAGCGAAGAAGCGTTGATTTTCCGCTGCCGGAAGGTCCGACAATAGCCACCCTCTCCCCTTTTTCAATCTTTAAATCGGCGCCTTTAAGCACTTGATTTTTTCCGAAATATTTATAGACGTGATCAACGTTTATCACCTGCCCTCAGCCTCCTTTCGATCAGTTTTATGACGAGCGTTAAAAGGTAAACTATTGCGAGATAGAATATCGCAACTACGACGGTAGGCGCAAAGTAAGAAGCGAGGTATTGCCCTGAGCCTATGACTTTTGAAGCCTGCGTTAAGTCGAACATACCTATCATGCCGACGATGGACGTTTCCTTTATGAGCGCTATAAGTTCGTTGCCGATAGCGGGTATTACGTTCTTTATGCCTTGCGGAACGACTATTCCGACGAGCGTCCTCGCACCCGATAAGCCGAGCGCACGCCCCGCCTCGGTCTGTCCTTTATCGACGGAGAGTATGCCTGCCCTTATATTTTCGGAAACGTATGCGCCGCTGTTTATACCGAATGCGAGAATAGCCACTATCTCTTGGGGAAAGCCCCTTATCGCAAACACGACGAACGCCATTATAAAGAGCTGTAACGCCATGGGCGTGCCCCTTATGACCGTCGTGTAGATACCGCAGATAAACTTGGGTATCTTCATCCACTTGTTATTGTTCGGCAAAAGCTTTACCGCCGCAACGACAGAGCCCAATATAAGACCTATTATCGAAGCCCCGACGGAAACTTCGACGGTAAGCCAAAGCCCGTTCAATATCATTTTAAGATATTTTCCGGAGAGAATTATTTCCGAGAAATTTTCAAAAAAAGTTGCCAATAAATTATTTAACATTATACACCATAAGACGGGTTGCCGCATTTTGCGGCAACCCGACTTCATATCAGTTTATTTTTTACAGACCGAGATGCTTTTTGACGAGGGCGTTTATTCCTTCTTTTCCGAGTTCTTTCAAAACTTCGTTTATCGCATTCAAAAGCTCGGTGTTGCCCTTGGTAACGCAGATAGCGTATTCCTCTTCGGTAGCCGTTTCATTGTCGTAGTAGAGCGCATAGCAATGAAGATTTTCGTTTTTAGCGACGATGTAGTTTGCCGGAAGCTCGTCAACCACAACGACGTCGACGCTTACGCCGATAGCGTCGGTTGCAAGCTGTGCGTTGTCGAACGTAACACATTCCGCACCCGTGCCGTAAATCGCTCCGTCATAGCCGTATTCATCGTTATCTTCGGTTGCGTTTATCTCGCCGTCGACGTAGATATGCCCCGTCGTGTCGAGCTGAACGCCTATCTTCTTGCCGGCAAGCGACGACCACAAGATATAATCTGTGCCGTCCGCCGCCGTTCCGTCAAAGTCCATATCGT
>CACXDQ010000251.1 GCA_902766475.1 uncultured Eubacteriales bacterium | reverse complement strand
GCCGCACCCGAGGAGAGTTAAAGACAAGGAAAAAAGCATAGCGAACGCAATAAACAAAACCGTCGTCTTTTTCATAACAAATACCCCTATTACATTTTTTATAATTGTAACAAAAACAATAGATATGTGTCAAGAAAAAATTACAAAATTTTTCTGAGTTCGTCAACGTCGTTTACGGTAAATTTGAGTATATGCGAATCATCGCCGTAACAAATTCTTTTGCCGAAAACGCCATTTAACGTTTCGTAAATGTGAGCGGCAAGTTCAATTCTCGTGTAACGTATCTCCACTTCTTTCGGGAAAGTCGCATTTTTTGGCGCAAAAACGTTTGAAGCCGCATATTTTACGCCGTCGTAAATATCCTTTAAAACGTCTTGCACCGGACGGAAATCGGCGGCATTTCTGCCTTTGCCGTATTTTGTAACGACCGTCGTTATCCTCTCGTCGTAAGCTTTTACCTGGCTTATGCAGACGTCGTCGCTCGCCGCAAAGACGGACGGAACTTTGAGCGTGGAAGCTATTTCAGCGTCTATATCGAGTTCACCGACGGGTTTTCCGTCGAACTTTATATATTGATAAGCAACGGAATTAAACGTATGGCAAAGCACGCCGTTAAAACTGCCCTCTCTCGCATGGTAACCGAGATAGATAATAGCCGCTTGGGGCTTTATATCTTTTAAGAAATCAAGCCTCGTTTCACCCGTCTTGACGGGCAGAATTATCTTTTCCGCACGGCTGTCGATAAGATCTGTAAAGATATTGTCTTTCGCACCGTGGTTATCCCATATATATACCTTTTCTGCGCCTGCGTCGAAAAGAGCTTTTACGGCTTCGTTCACCTCGCAAGTCGCCGAAATTACGGCTTTTTTGTATTCGTCGGAATCTGAGCTAAGCCCTTTATAAGGCTCGCCTACAACGCCATGAACGCCCTCCATATCGAGAGCTATAACAAAATTCATTATCTTTCGACCTCTTCGAGGATCTTTTTCATATTGTTGATATTATACGTATAGCCGTCGGCGGAAGTCGGGAAAGAATATGCCCTTTTAAGCTCCACGTCACCAAGTTTGTCAAGCCCCGTAAAGGCGAAGAGATGCGGCTCCATGGAAACGAAAACGTTCTCCCTGTTAAAGTCCTTTTTATAACTTAAAAGAAGGTCTTTAACGTGTCCGTCGCCCTCGCCGCAAGGAACTATCACTCTGTCTGTCGTGGCGTCTTTTATATGGAAATATTCTATATAATCTTTGAGTAATTCATAGGCGTGGGGATAAGGCTCATAGCCCTTTAAAACAAAGTTGCCCATGTCGAAAACAGCCCTCAATCTGCCGCCGAAACGCTGCAAGATTTCGAGGCACTGTTCGGGGCTTTCACCGTATATATCCGCCTCGTTTTCATGGCATAAAACGAGGTCGTACTTCTCGGCAAGGCTCAATAGCTTTTCGATTCTTTCAAACGCTTTTTCCCTTACCTCTTCCCTCGTCTTGTTTTTGAAATAAAAACTGAACGCCCTTACATATTTGCAATTAAGGCGCTTGGCGAACTTATACACCTTTTCGGCTTTTTTAATGTGAGGCGCAAAGTCGTCGTCAACGTCGATCTTGCCGAGCGGAGAGCCCATTGCGGAAACCTTGATACCGTATTTTTCAAGGCTGTTTGCGACAAAATCCATTCTCTCGTCGCTGAGGTCGGAAAAGTTTTCGCCGTCGACAAAGCGAAGCTCGATAAACTTTACGCCCAATTTGTTCATGCCTTCCAACTGTCCGATAAAATCGGGCGTGTATTCGTCGGAAAAACCCGTTAAAACGTAATTCATTTCACAATCTCCCAAGAAGAATTTTCTTCAGATTTTTTTATGGCGTTCAAAACTTTGACGGGATAGATGAAATCTTTATAGCTCGTCTTTTGTTTTCCGCCCTTTAAAAGGCTCGCCATCTCGTCCATCTCGAACTTATAATCGTCAGCCGTAACGACAAACTCTGTCTTTTCGGCTTTATTTTCGCCGTAAACTTCACAGATATAATATCCGACGTGTCCGTAATGCGCCGTAACGTCGAATTTTCCGTAATCGAATATGACGGAATACTTATCGCCGTGGCGGTTTGCGTAAACCCTCTCTACGGCGTTTCCGAAAACGGAAGTCATTATCTGCACGAGGTGCTGTGTGTAAAAATAGAAACCGCCGTATTTTTCGGCAATGTTTATGGGGCAAACAAGGTGTCCGCCAACTATTTCCCCGAGTTCGCCCGAAGAAAACTTCTCTTTAAGCTCCTTTACGCACGGAATGTGAACGCACGTCGAGCCGCCGCAAAGCCTTACGCCGTACTTTTCGGCTTCGCTCATAAATTCCTCGGCTTCTTTGCCGTCTATCGTTATGGGCTTATCGATAAACATCGGTATGCCCGACGAGAGGTAGGGTTTGGCGTATTTATAATGATTTGCGCCGTGACGTGCGGTAACCATTATTCCGTCAACCTTGCCGACAAGCTCGTCATAATTTTTCATTACGGGAACACCGAAAGCCTCGTTTAGCTTTTTAGGCGGTTCTTCCTCGTCGCTATATACGCCGACAACTTCGATGTCGGGGTATTTACCCTCTTTTACAAGAGAAACGAATGCGTCTGCATGAGAATTTTCACATCCGAGAATTGCTATTTTATACATAAAACTTATATTTCGACGGTCTGTCCATTGCTCTTATAACACGCAAGCACTATCCTTAAAGCCTTTGCGCCTTCTTTTCCGTTTAACATAAAATCTTTGCCGCTTTCTATACAATCGTAAAAATCGTCAATAAGCGGCAAATGCCCGTAGCCGTAACATTCTTTGCCGTAATAGCCGTAAACGGGCGTTACTTCAACCTTTTTCCCGTCTATCGTCAATTCGTTCCCGACTATCAAAGCAGTGCCTTTATCAGTCTTGACGGTGATGGAAACGGGCGAATCGAAAGGTGAAGCCACGCTTGCCGTCAAGAGCATTTTCGAATTGCCCGTGCATAGAACGGAAGCCGTATCTTCGACCTCGATAACGCCGCTGAGCGACAAGTTCGAGCATACCGCCTTTACGGTTTTATAGCCGCCCGAAAACCAGTTCGCAAGGTCTATCGTATGTATAGCCTGATTTATGAGTACGCCGCCGCCCTCGTATTTTTTGGTGCCTCGCCACTCTGCCGAATTATAATATTTTTCATCCCTCGTCCACGCAACGTTGGCGTAAATGCCCTCTATCTCTTTGCCTTCGAGCCATTTTTTGACGTATCGGCTTACGGAATTATATCTGTTCTGGAAACAGACGCCGAGCTT
>CACXDQ010000250.1 GCA_902766475.1 uncultured Eubacteriales bacterium | reverse complement strand
TTGTCTTTATATGGCGGATCGAGGAAAATGACGTCGAATTTTACCTTAACGGAATTTATAAACGAGAGTGCGTCCGAAGTATAGACGGGCGCATTTTCCTTTATCTTTTCGAGGTTTTTCTTTGTCAGGGCGACGCTTTCGGGCGATTTGTCAACGAACGTCGGATTAGCGCCCCTCGACAGCGCTTCGATACCCATATTGCCGCTTCCGCAATATAGGTCCAAAAAATCGCTTCCGCCGATAATTGTCTGCAATATGTTGAAAACGGCTTCCTTTGCCCTATCGGACGTCGGGCGAATGTCTTTACCCTTGAATTCCGCTAAAACTCTGCCTCTGTGTTTCCCGGCTATTACTCTCACTTTATTCCTCTTCGGCTATGTCCTGATATTTTGAATAAATACAGCCGCAATAATTTTGTCTGTAAAGCCCGTATTCTTCGGACAATTCGACCGAACGGCGGTAACCGCCCCTCTTTTTAAAATCGCTCGGCAAAAATTTTACGCCCGTGCCTTCCGCAATTTTATTTCCTATCTCGTTTATCCATTGCGAATTTTTGTATGGGCTTACCGAAAGCGTGGTACAAAAATAATCGAATTTGTTTTCGACGGCTATCTTTGCCGTTTCGCTCAAACGCTGAGTGTAGCAATCGTGGCACCTCTCGCCGCCCTCACGCTCCTTCTCTCTGCCCTTTGCCATGTCGAAAAACTCGGAACTTTTATATCTGCCCTCTATTATGCCCACCTCGTCGCCGTAGACGTCGGCGACGTATTTTTTCAGTTCACGGAGCCTCAGATAATATTCCTCGCTCTCGGTGATATTGGGGTTGAAGAAAAAAAGCGTCGTTTCAAAGTATGGCGTTACCCTCTCTAAGCAAGCCGTAGAGCAAGGCGCACAGCATGCGTGCATCAATAGCTTGGGCTTTTTATCTCCCAGCCCGTCTATCACTTTTTGCATCTCGGCGTCGTAATTTATCTTGTTCATATTATGCGTGTATTCTGACCTTTTTAAGTAAGCTATGGTTGGCGGCGACCTTACTGCCGCCTATTGCGTTGGCGAGATCGGGATATTCGGCAAGGTTTGCCCTTATCGCCATCGTCCTTGAAAAATATTCGGCAACGCCCGGTATCTTAGCCGTTCCGCCGGCAAGGTAAACGCCGTTCGACCTGATCTCTGCGGAAACTTCCGCCGGGAGCTTTGACATCACCATGTCCGCAACCTCGAATATTTTATCGAGAACGTGTTTTATGGGGCTGTAAATTTTCCCCGACGGAACGGTTACGGAACGGGGCTTTCCGCCCGCAATATCCCTGCCGTTTATCTGAGCGTAATTCACCTCGTTTTCGTATAAACTGCCTATCGATATTTTGAGTTTTTCGGCGGTGAGCGAGCCTATCTTCAACCCGTATTCTCTCTCGACGCACTTGATTATCGTTGCGTCGATGCTGTTTCCGCCTATGCCTATATTTACGCCGGCGATAACTCCGTCGAGCGAAACAGCCGCAATGTTGGTCGAGCCACCGCCGATGTCGATTATAAAGCACGGCGTGGAAGTCGTTATCGGTGCGTCGGAGCCGAGCGCCGAGAGAATTGGCGACTCGACAAAATCAATGCCGTAAACGCCTGCGGAATTGAACGCCCTCTCATATTGCTTTATCTCGGCGTTGTCAAGACCGCACGGAATGGACAGTAAGACCTGAGGACGTAAGCCGAATTTATTCGTGGAGATCTTATTGAGGAAGTTTTCCACCATCGCCCCCGCCGCCTTTTCGTCAACTATCTGCCCTTCGACTACGGGAAAGACGATTTCCGTACCGTCAGCCGTTTTGCCTATGAGGTTTTTAGCCTCTTTGCCGACCGCTTTAACCTTTTTTTTGCTACCGACGTCGAACGCAACAACGCTCGGCTCTGAAAGCACTACGCCGCCGCCCACCTGATAAATCACGGTGTTTGCGGAGCCTAAATCTATCGCAACAGCGTTTTTCATTTCAAAAACTCCTCTATGGTCGATTTTATCTGTTCGAGCGGCAAGCCGACAACGTTGTCGTAATCGCC